>JAFEEK010000468.1 GCA_018241165.1 Pseudomonadota bacterium | reverse complement strand
CGTTCGGGTTCTCGCAAGTGGCGCTGTATCCGGATGCGGTCGGCAATATCGCGCCACCGCGGACGATTGGGGTGGAATGGCATTGGCAAAGATGAACCCAGTAGTGCAAACAAGCGAATTCGCTTCAGCGGCTTACGTTCTTTTCTTGCGCGTCCGCCAGGGTCAGTACATCCACGTAAGCCGGCGTTGCATTGATGCGAATCTTCCATGACACCGCGCCTGCATCGTGCAAACTGTCGGGAGCACGAAAGATGGTGGTTGCCTCGTCCTTCCACACAGGCGCGATCGGCTGGCCGTCGGCGCGTGCTTCGATCACGCGGAATGGTCCGTAATCCAGCGCGCGAAACGCGACGACGACGACTTGGTCCCCGCGCGCCTGGCCGTCGACCTGGAATTCCCGCGTGTCGATGTCGAGCTGATGCGGCGGGTAGGAAAACCCCTTTACGACAGGCATTGCTTGCGGGCTGTGCCATACATTCGCCGGTGGACTGATACCGAGCGCGCCGAGGAAATATTCCGGGGTCAGTCCGATATGTTGCCATGTGTAGTCGCGCAAGCCCACGCGGGCGGGTACTCCGGCTTGCGGCATCCCGCCGAGACGGATCATGTCCGCATTTCCGCATCGGGCGATCGCGCCGATACCGAATGATTTGTCGATAAAAAGCGCGTAGTGGGCATACAGCGTAATCGGCGCGCATGTGTGTGGAGCGATCGTGAAAAGTTGAGAAACTGGAATGCGAGCAGTGCGGAAAGGAACTTCGAGTGTCTGGTGCTCGGTGATTTCCATCAGTCCGTGCCGCGGATGCTTGGCCACGCCTTCGATGCCTTGCCATGGGCTCGAAGCGATCCACAACCAGCTTGCGATCGACCACAGCGTCCAACTCGATGCGAGCACAATTACAAAAACGCACCTCCCCAAGCTGCCTTCGCAAAGGCGGTCGAGGCCCAATGCAACGACTGCGGCGATCAACGGCAGTTGCGCGAAGACCATCCAGAACGGCGTGATCTCGCGAATGATGGTAAGGAACAGAGCTTGAACCAGGACTATCGCGAGCAGCGCCAGCACCCAGTGCAGACAGTGCCTATCAAAACGTACCAGCAGGGCAATGCCGGCTGCGGTGGCGACAAAGTAGGTCGCATTCAATGCGCGCAGCCCATGCAGCGCAAACCTGGGCAATTCCAGCCAATAGTGCGCAACGTAATTCGCGCCGTAGTCGGTCAGGGCAAGGCAGATTCTCGCAGCGCGCGAGACCGAAGGCATGGCCAATCCGTTCGACGCGTATGCCGACGCACTAGTCAGGTCTGGCCAGCCGTGCATTGCCTGGTACGCAAACATCGGAACAAAAGGCAACAGGGCGGCGCATATGGCTACGCCGACATGTGCAAGGCGGCGTGACGCAGGCGTCGCCGTGATCGCGGCCACTGCGAAAATGCCAATCAGCAGGATTGTCGTCGGATGGGCATGCAGCATGCTTGACAAGGCCAGACCAAGCACGACCGCCCTTGCGCTGCAGGGGTGCTCGCGATAACGCCATGTCGTCAGGGCGCCGAACAGACTGCATGTGACGACCACGCACACGTGCGTCAACATCACGAGCTGGAAAGCGGACCAACCTGGCAATGCCAATGCCAGCGCGAATAGTATACCGAGCCGGCTCGATTCAAATCGACGACCGAGTTGATAGGCAAGCGGAAACTGCAACGAACCGAGCAGGCCCACGGTGGCGTTGACCATGGCGGGATTGTGGAACAGCAGTAGCGGCGCAGCCAGCAGGTAGTACCAGGCCGGGCCAAGGTGGAAGATGTAGCCGATGACGGGACCGTTCAGGGGGAACGCCGTTCTGGAAACGATGCTTTCGGCCATGAACATGTCGCGATAGCCGTCGTACATGCCATTTGACCCGATCGCAGCATAAATCCATACGAGCATGAACGCTGCCAGCAACACGAGATGCCAGGCTCGGATCGAGCGATCGATCGAGGGGCGCGCATGGTGTTGCGCTGAAACGGACGGTCGCATCAATGTCATTGCGGCTGTCTCCGGTCAATCCCGCGCGCGAAAATCCCGCGAGCGTTTCTGCATCGCGCGCAGGGCGAAGCGGTCCGGCAGCAGCTTGAACAGGGATTTGATGGCGCGGTTCAAGCGACCGGTGACGTACACGATCTCGCCGCGTTCGGCGGCGTCCAGGCCAGTGCGCACGACATCTTCCGCCTGCATCCACATGCGCTTCGGCATCTTCGAGACGATGCCGCGCGTGCCGGTGACGTCGTGGAATTCCGAATAGGTGAATCCCGGGCACACGGCACAGACTTTCACGCCCGTCGACGTGTTTTCCAGCGCCAGCGATTGCGAGAACTTGATCAGGAACGCTTTCGACGCGCCGTACAGCGTATGTCCGGCGGAGCCCGGAACATGGCCGGCGAGCGAGGCGATGTTGAGGATGCGGCCGTAGCCGCGCTGCTGCATGCCGGGCAGCAATTTGTAGGTGAGTTCACACGGCACGATCATCAGCACGCGGAAGAAATCGGCGTGGGTCTGCCAGGATGGCGCGAGGAAACTGCCGGGCACGCCATAACCGGCATTATTGACGAGAATGTCGATGGCGATGCCGCGATGGGCAATTTCCGCGCAGAGTTTTTCCACTCCCGGCGGGTCGGCCAGATCGGCAGCAATGCATTCGCAGCGCGTGCCGTGCTTTTCGCGCAGTTCGGCGGCCAGGCTTTCGAGCCGATCCGCGCGGCGAGCGGTGAGCACGAGCGCTGCACCGCGTGCAGCGAGTTCGCGTGCGAAGGCGGCGCCGATGCCGGCGGATGCGCCGGTGACCAGGGCGAAGCGGTTGGCGTAGAGGAGTGCGTTCATGCGCCGATTCTAACCGGTGCAAGCTTCGGATATGCTTTGCAGCCCTTTGCAACCGGACGCGATGCATGCGCCGCAAAATAGTCGCCGGAAACTGGAAGATGCATGGCTCGCGTGCGAGCGCGAAGACGTTGCTCGACGCGATCGCCGCCGCACCGCGAATGGATTGTGACATCGCGGTGTTTCCGCCTTTCGTCTATCTCGCCGAATTGATTGCGGCGCATCCGCGACTCGCGTTCGGCGCGCAGGACGTGAGCGCACACGACAAGGGCGCGTTCACTGGCGAGGTATCCGCGGCGATGGTCAGGGACATCGGCGCGCGCTACACCTTGGCCGGGCATTCCGAGCGCCGCCAGTATCACGCCGAATCCAGCGAAGTCGTCGCCGCGAAATTCGCGCAGGCGCAGGCGGCCGGATTGACGCCGGTACTGTGCGTGGGCGAGACGCTGGAACAGCGCGACGCCGGCCAGACCGAATCGGTGATTGCCGCGCAGCTCGATGCGGTAATCGCGCGCAGTACCGCAGCCAGCCTGGCCAATGCCGTGGTCGCCTATGAGCCGGTCTGGGCCATCGGCACGGGCCGAACCGCGACGCCGGATCAGGCGCAGGCGGTGCATGCCTTCATCCGTGACAAAATCCGCCGGGATGATGCTAAAATCGCCGGCTCGCTGCCGATCCTGTATGGCGGCAGCGTCAAGCCGGACAATGCGGCCGGGCTGTTTGCCCAGCCGGACATCGACGGCGGTTTGATCGGCGGTGCCTCCCTCGTGGCCGCGGATTTCCTGGCCATTTGCGCCGCGGCGCGTGGCTGAATCGACGGAATTGCCCCATGTTGCTCACGATTTTCAACATCTTCTATGTGCTCGTCGCGATCGCGATGTGCGTGCTGATCCTGCTCCAGCGCGGCGACGGCGCGGCGGCCGGATCGGGTTTCGGCGGCGGCGCTTCGGCGACCGTGTTCGGTGCGCGCGGCGCGACGACGTTCCTGTCGCGTGCCACCGCAATCCTGGCGGCGGTGTTCTTCGTCCTCAGCATCGCGATGGGTATTTACCTGCATCCGGTCGCGAATCCGAACGCAGATCTGGGCGTCATGAGCGGCGTCGGTACGTCCGAACCCGCCAAGACTCCCGCGCCTGCGGCAGCACCCGTCGCGCCGGTCAAGACCGACGTACCTGCGGCGCCCGCCAAGCTCGACGTACCGGCGGCGACGCCAGCGCCGGCAGCAGCGCCGACCGCAGAGAAAAAGGACGCGGGCAAGCCGGAGCCGAAAAAGAACTAAGCAACTTTTAGAAGTCCGATACAGGATGTATCGGGCTTGTACCGTGGATGGTCATGCACTGTGTTTCCCAGGGATGGGCACACTGCCCAGGTGGCGGAATTGGTAGACGCACTACCTTGAGGTGGTAGCGCCGAAAGGCGTGGGGGTTCGAGTCCCCCCTTGGGCACCAGCAAACTAACCCGCGCGAGCGGGTTTTTTTGTGGCCATCGATTCCATTGCATTGCGTGCGGCGCGCGGTGCATGCGAAAATCGCCCGGCTTCGCTGCTCCGATTCGAGGTATTTTCTTCGTGCTTGCCGAATACCTGCCGATACTCCTGTTCCTGATCGTCGCCGGCGGTATCGGCGTGGCCCTGCTCGGCATCGGCGCGCTGCTCGGTCCGCGCAGCAAGAATGCGGAAAAATCCGACGCCTATGAATGCGGTTTCGAGGCGTTCGAGGACGCGCGCACCAAATTCGACGTGCGCTATTACCTCATCGCCATCCTGTTCATCATCTTCGATCTGGAAATCGCCTTCCTGTTTCCGTGGGCGGTGGTGTTCAAGCAGATCGGCATCGTCGCCTTGATCGAGATGCTGATGTTCCTGCTGTTGCTGTTGTTGGGATTTGTCTACTGCTGGAAGAAGGGAGCATTGGAGTGGGAGTAACAGATACCACCGTCGCGAAGAACCTTTTCCACAACCCGGTGCCGACCGGACCGGT
>JAFEEK010000467.1 GCA_018241165.1 Pseudomonadota bacterium | reverse complement strand
GCGCCCAGCCGCCGCCGGTCTGGCCGACGCAGCCGCACATGACGAGCATGTTGATCAGGCCGCGGTAGTTCATGTCGTTGTGGTACCAGTGGTTCATGCCGGCGCCGACGATGATCATGCTGCGGCCGCGGGTCTTGTCGGCGGTGCGGGCGAATTCGCGCGCGATCTCGATCGCATCCGCGCGCGGCACGCCGGTAATGGTTTCCTGCCACGCCGGCGTGCCGGGCACGTTGTCGTCGTAGCTCCCGGCGACATTGCCGCCGCCGAAACCGCGATCGACTCCGTACTGCGCGAGCAACAGGTCGTAGACGGTGGCGACCGCCCATTCCTTGCCGTCGGCGAGCTTGAGCTTGCGCACCGGGATATTGCGTTCGAGGATCTCGTCGAATTTCGCGGCGGTCCAGCGGTCGTGCTCGATGCCGCCGAAGTACGGGAAGCTCACGCTCGCGATGGCGTCGCTGAAATCCTTGAACGACAGGCGCAGGCGCGTGGCCTGGCCGGCGCTGTTCTTCTGCTCGATGTTCCACTTGCCCTTTTCGCCCCAGCGGAAGCCGACCGAACCGTTCGGCACCGTGACCGTGGCGGTGGCCTCGTCGTAAGCGAGCGTCTTCCATTCCGGATTGTTCGCTTCGCCCAGGCCGCCCAGATCGCTCGCGCGCAGGAAGCGCTCCGGCACCAGGCGTCCGTCGGCGCGCTGTTCCAGGCGTACCAGCAGCGGCATGTCGGAGTACTGCCGGCAATAGTCGGTGAAGTATTGCGACGGCTTGTCGACGTGGAATTCCTTCAGGATCACGTGGCCGAACGCGAATGCGAGCGCCGCGTCCGTGCCCTGCTTGGGATGCAGCCAGTGGTCGCACAGCTTGGCGACTTCGGAATAATCCGGCGTTATCGCCACCGTCTTGGTGCCGTTGTAGCGCGCCTCGGTGAAGAAATGCGCGTCCGGCGTGCGCGTCTGCGGCACGTTCGAGCCCCAGGCGATCAGATAGCGGCTGTTGTACCAGTCCGCCGATTCGGGCACGTCGGTCTGCTCGCCCCACACCTGCGGCGAGGACGGCGGCAGGTCGCAGTACCAGTCGTAGAAACTCAAGCACACGCCGCCGAGCAACGACAGGTAGCGCGCGCCGGAAGCGTAGGAAATCATCGACATCGCCGGGATCGGCGAAAAACCGATGACGCGATCCGGCCCGTATTTCTTCGTCGTGTACAGGTTCGCCGCGGCAATGATTTCGTTCGCCTCGTCCCAATGCACGCGCGCGAAGCCGCCCATGCCGCGGCGGGATTTGTAATCCTTGGCCTTGACCGGATCCTCGACGATGCTGGCCCAGGCATCGACTGGCTTCAGCGTCTTGCGTGCTTGCCGCCACATGCGCAACAGCGCGCCGCGCACGAGCGGATATTTCATCCGGTTCGCGCTGTACAGGTACCAGGAATAGCTCGCTCCGCGCGGGCAGCCGCGCGGTTCGTGGTTGGGCAGGTCGGGGCGGGTGCGCGGATAGTCGGTCTGCTGGGTTTCCCAGGTGACCAGGCCGTTCTTGACGTAGATCTTCCAGCTGCACGAGCCGGTGCAATTCACGCCATGGGTCGAGCGCACGATCTTGTCGTACTGCCAGCGCGCGCGATACTGGTTTTCCCAGTCGCGGCTCTCGGTCTTGGTGAAGCCGTGGCCGCCGGCGAACGGTTCCGGATTGCGCCGGAAGAAAGTCAATCGATCCAGGAAATAACTCATCGCACGACACCTCTGTAATTCCTGCGCGCACTAATACGATCCAGCACAGGATTTACTCGCCTGCTCCGGACAATGCAAGGTCATCGACACCCGCGCTCATGGTGTCGGATGCGTGCGCCGCGCGCCATGATTCAGATCAATTCCGGCAATTCGCGCCGGGGCTTGCGTGTGTGCGGATTTTTCCGTGCGCGTGTGAAACGATCCGGCGTCGGCAGACCCGAGCTGCGTGTGCCTGACCCAGATCAATGCCGCCGGCGCATGCGCGCGCGACGATGCGCCAGGCGATTGATCGTGGCGAGGTGCGCATGCAACTGGTTTGTCCCGCCGGCAACCTGCCGGCCCTGCAGGCGGCGATCGATGCCGGCGCCGACGCGGTCTACGCGGGCTTGCGCGACCAGACCAATGCGCGCGCGTTTCCCGGCCTGAATTTCAGCGACGACGAACTGCGCGCCGGCATCGCCTATGCGCACGCGCGCGGGCGCAAGGTTTATCTCGCGCTCAACACCTATCCCGACAGCGTGCGCCTGGCGCAGTGGTTCGCCGCCGTGGACAAGGCCGCGAGTTTCGGTTGCGATGCGATCATCGCCGCGGAAATGGCCGTGCTCGACTACGCCGTGCGCACGCATCCACGCCTGCCGCGGCACCTGTCCGTGCAGGGGTCGGCGACGACCGCGCCGGCATTGCGCTACATGCACGAACGTTTCGGCATCGCGCGCGCGGTGTTGCCGCGCGTGCTCGCGATCGCGCAGGTCGAGCGGTTGTGCGAAAGCGCGCCGGTGCCGCTGGAAGTATTCGCGTTCGGCAGTTTGTGCATCATGGTCGAGGGCCGCTGCCAGTTGTCGAGCTACGTTACCGGCGCCTCGCCGAACCGGCACGGCGTGTGTTCGCCGGCGAAGTTCGTGCGCTGGCACGAATCCGCCGACGGCCATCGCAGCGTGCATCTGAACGAGGTGTTGATCGACGAATACGAACCGGAAGAAGCGGCCGGCTATCCGACCGTGTGCAAGGGGCGCTTCGACGTGCGCGGCGAGATCTTCCATGCGCTGGAGGAACCGACCAGCCTGAATACGCTGGAACTGCTGCCGCGGCTTGCGCAGGCCGGCGTCGCGGCGTTGAAGATCGAAGGACGCCAGCGCGGCGTGGCATACGTGGGGTCGGTCACGCGCACCTGGCGCGCGGCGATCGACACCTACTACGCCGCGGAGGCGCGCGCGTGGTCGGTGCAGGCGGCATGGCAGAAAACCCTTGCCGCGCATGCGGAAGGGCACCAGACCACGCTCGGTCCGTATCACCGCCACTGGCATTGACGAGGCCTCGATGAAGCTCAGCCTGGGCCCCCTGCAATATTTCTGGCCGCGCGAACGCGCGCTCGCGTTTTACCGCGCAGCGGTGCGCTGGCCGCTCGACATCATCTATCTGGGCGAGACCGTGTGCAGCAAGCGCCGGGAACTGGGCACCGGCGACTGGATCGACCTGGCCAGCGAACTGGCCGAAAGCGGCAAGCAGATCGTGCTGTCCTCGCTCGCGCTGATCGAAGCGGAATCCGAACTGGGCGTGCTCAAGCGCCTGATCGAGCACGGCGATTGCTGGATCGAAGCGAACGATTTGTCCGCCGTGCAGTTGTGCCGCGAACGCCGCGTGCCGTTCGTCGGCGGACCTTCGCTCAATGTCTACAACCATGCAGCGCTGGCGATGTTGTGCGACGACGGCCTGCGCCGCTGGGTACCCGGTGTTGAGCAGGGATTCGCGCTGATCCGCGAATTGCGCGACGCCGTGCGGGCCGCGGGCATGGACATGCCCGAGCTCGAGGTGATTGCGTACGGGCGCCTGCCGTTGTCATGGTCGGCGCGCTGCTTCACCGCGCGCGCGCACGACCTGCCCAAGGATCAGTGCGGCTTCCGCTGCATCGACTATCCCGACGGTTTGCCGCTCGCCACGCGCGACGGCGCGCCGTTCCTGCGCATCAACGGCATCCAGATCCTGGGTGAAGAAGTCACCGACCTCGGTCCGGAACTGCCCGGCCTGCGCGAACTCGGCGTCGACATCCTGCGCCTGTATCCTGGTGCCGACGGCATGGCTGACGTCGTCGCGCACTTCGACCGCGCGCGCGCTTCGATACTGCCGTTGCCGGCGATCGGGTCGCGCAATGGCTACTGGCACGGCGAGCCGGGCATGCGGCGCGAAGGCTGATCCGCGGCGCCGCGCCGGCGCATTGTGCAGCGACGGGAGGAGCCCGATGTCCACCACCGCCAGGCTTGCCGCAGGCGCACGCGGCCTCGATAGCGACGAGGCTGCGCGCCGGCTCGCCGCGCACGGCGCGAACGTGCTGCCGGGTTCGACGCCGCGTTCGCTGTTCGCGATCGTCGCCGGCGTGCTGCTCGAGCCGATGTTCCTGATGCTGCTCGGCGCCGGTGCGCTCTACCTCGCGCTCGGCGACCGCGCCGAGGCGATGTTCCTGCTCTCGTTCGTGTTCGTCGTCATCGGCATCACCCTGGTGCAGGAACGCCGCACCCAGCGCGCGCTCGAATCGCTGCGCGACCTGTCCGCGCCGCGCGCGCTGGTGATCCGCGATGGCCGCGAACTGCGCATTCCCGGGCGCGAGGTCGTGGTCGGCGACCTGCTCGTGCTGCACGAAGGCGATCGCATCGCCGCCGATGCGCATCTCAAGGATGGCCACCTGGACGTCGACGAGTCGCTGCTGACCGGCGAGTCGGTCGCGGTTACGCGGCTGGCGGGCACGCCGTCGGCGCGGCTGTGCGCGAGCACGGTCGTGACCAAGGGCGTCGGCATCGCGCAGGTCGACGCGATCGGCGCCGACACCGCGGTCGGCCGCATCGGCCAGGCGCTCGCGTCGACCCGCGAAGCGACATCCGGCTTGCAACGATCCTCGCGTCGCCTGATCCGCAACCTGAGCATCGGCGGCCTGGCATTGGCGTGCGTCTATTGCCTGCTCAACTGGCTGTGGGACGGACACACGCTGCTCGAAAGCCTGCTCGCCGGCATCGCCTTGACGATGGCGATCCTGCCGGAAGAAATTCCGGTGATCCTGACCGTGTTTCTCGCCCTTGGCGCGTGGCGCATCTCGCAGCGCAAGGTATTGACGCGGCGCGTGCCGGCGGTCGAGGCGCTGGGTGCGATCACGCTGCTGGCGGTCGACAAGACCGGCACGCTGACGCGCAATCGCATGCAGGTCGACGAATTGTCGATCGCCGACGCTGCGTTCCGCGACGAAGGCGCCAGCGACCTGCCCGAAGCGTTCCACGCGCTGGTCGAGTTCGCGATGCTGGCGACGCCGGCCGATCCGTTCGATCCGATGGAAAAGGCGATCCAGGCGTTCGGATTGCGCTGGCTCGAAGGCACCGAGCACGTGCACGCGCAGTGGTCGCCGGAGTTCGAGTACGCGCTGTCGCCGGACATCCTGGCGATGACGCTGGCGTACCGCGGCGACGCGCAGCGCCGGTACGTGCTTGCCACCAAGGGCGCGCCGGAAGCGGTGATCGACCTGTGCCACCTGGCGGCGGATGCGCGCACGCGGATCCTGGCGCAGGTCGAGCGCATGGCCGAGCGCGGCCTGCGCGTGCTCGGCGTCGCGCGCGGCGACTGGCAGGGTACGCAACCGCCGCGCAGCCAGCACGATTTCGATTTCCGCTTCCTCGGCCTGGTCGGCTTCGTCGATCCGCCGCGGCCGGAAGTCCCCGCCGCGATCGCCGAATGCCGCGCCGCCGGCATCCGCGTCGTCATGATGACCGGCGACCACCCGGCCACCGCACGCGCGATCGCGCGCCAGGTCGGCCTGAGCGAACGCGCCGACGTCGTCACCGGCGCGGAAATCGACGCGCTCGACGACGCGCAACTGCGCGAGCGCCTGCGCCACGTCGACCTGTGCGCGCGCCTGCAGCCGGTGCAGAAGCTGCGCCTCGTGCAGGTGTTGCGCGCCGGCGGCGAAGTCGTGGCGATGACCGGGGACGGCGTCAACGACGCGCCGGCGCTGAAGGCCGCGGATGTCGGCATCGCGATGGGCGAGCGCGGCACCGATGTCGCGCGCGAAGCCGCCGCGCTGGTGCTGCTCGACGACAGCTTCGCCAGCATCGTCGCGGCGATCCGCCAGGGCCGGCGCATCTACGACAACATCGGCAGCGCGACGCGCTTCGTGTTCGCGGTACACATGCCGATCATCGCCCTGACCCTGGTGCCGGCGCTGCTGCACTGGCCGATATTGCTGATGCCGGTGCACATCGTGCTGCTGGAACTGCTGATCGATCCGGCCTGCTCGATCGTGTTCGAGGCCGAGCCGGAATCCGCGGACATCATGAACCGGCCACCGCGCCCGACGTCCGCAACGCCGTTCGCCGCTGCCAGTCTCGTTCACGCGGTGATCCAGGGACTTGGCGTCGCGTTGATCCTGCTGCTCGGCAACGCCGCGCTGCAAGGCGCGGGCTTCGATGCGGCGCAGGGCCGCAGCGCCGTGTTCATCGCCCTTGTCGCTGGCGTGCTGCTGCTGATCCTTGCCAATCGCGACCGTGCGCGACCGCTGCTGGCGCGCGGCGCGGTCGCGAATCCGTGGCTGCCACGCATGGCCGCGGGCGTTGCACTGATGCTGGCGCTGGTCTTGTACGTGCCGTTCCTGCGCGAAGTGATGCGCCTTGCCGTTCCGCACGTGTCTGCCATTGCGGCCACGCTGGCGATGACGGGCGCGATGCTGGCGTGGCTGCAACTCCAGCGCGTGTTCGTGCGCCGGCGTGCGCCGACGTGAAGGCCGGCCAGGCGGATTCGTTCACGCCGTGCCGTTATGTGCGGCCCGTGCCGCGCGCGCCAGCCGCGCCGCCCGGTTGAGCACGATGCGCAAGCCGAGCGGAATTTCCTCCCACGGCAGGCGATCGAGCACGTTGCGCAGGGTCAGGCCAAGTTCCGTGTCGCCAGTGAGCACGAGACGACGCTGGAAAAACAGCGTGTCGGCGTCTTCGAGGCGGCTGGCAAGCAGCAGCAGATCGGTCAGGCTGCCGCGCACGGTCGCCTCTGCGGCTGCGGCGCTGGCGTGCAGGCGGCCGTCGCGCAGTTCGAGCGTCCAGCGCAGGTCCAGGTCCGCCACTTCGATGCCGAGCCGACGCCCATCCACGAATTCGAGAGCGTCGCCGCCACGCAGCGGCGACAGCGCGCGCCCGAGCAGCGACTCCACGGCGCCGGCCAGCCAGCGCTGCGGGATCACGCGCAAGACCGCGCGCGCATGACGTGGCGGCGGCACGAATCGCAGCCAGCGCGGCGGCGGGACCGGATCGGTTTCCAGGGTGGTCGGCATGACGGTCGCGATCATGCGCGTGCCCGTGGCGGGCATGCCTTGATCCAGGTCAGCCGGCAGTCCCTGCAACCGGCAGGCGTCGCGAATCAGGATGTCCACCAGTTGCCGCGCGGTCGCGTCCGGTACGTTCAACTTGCGCGCCAGGCGTTGCGCACGCTCATGCACGTGCGTTTCGCGATCCGGATTGCGCGTCGTCTCGCCGGAGCTGCGCTTGATCGGCGCCAACGCGCCGACAATCCGGCGGCGTGCGGCGAGCAGCACCAGCAGCGCATCATCGACATGATCGATCGCACGCCGCGCACCGGCGAGAGCGAGAAATTCCGGCGCCGGCAAAATGTTCATCCGCCGCGCTCCGGGGCCCACGCCGATGCTTTCATTTCCATGCTGGTCCCGGGCGACGCGATCGCGAGAAAATGCAGATTGTCCATTCGGCGCCAGTCTTGCCTTGACGTGCGTCAACACGGCGTTCGCGGGCGATCGCGCTATAGAATGGTTGCGTCGCATGACCCACGAAGTCGGTCAGGATCACTTCGTTGTCGATCCGTCGCGATGGATGGCGCGGCGCTGCGAGGAGTTGCGGACCCGATGAAGATCCAGTTTCTTGGCGCAGCCGGCACCGTCACCGGTTCCAAATACCTGCTGGCGGATGCGCGCCAGCGCGTGCTCGTCGACTGCGGCCTGTTCCAGGGCCTGAAGAACCTGCGCCTGCGCAACTGGGCCGAACTGCCGTTCGATGCGGCGTCGATCTCCGCGGTCGTGTTCACGCACGCGCACCTGGATCACAGCGGCTACCTGCCCCTGCTCGTGAAGAGCGGATTTCGCGGACCCGTTTACTGCACGCCGGCCACTGCCGAGCTGTGCAAGATCCTGCTGCCCGACAGCGGCCACATCCAGGAAGAGGATGCGCAGTACGCCAACCGCGCCGGTTTTTCCAGGCATCATCCGGCCCTGCCGTTGTACACGCAGGACGACGCTGCGCGCAGCCTGCGCCAGTTGCGCACGGTCGAGTTCGACCAGGACTTCACGATCGGTCCGGATCTGCGAGGAAGATTCACGCCCGCCGGGCACATCCTTGGTGCGGCCTGCCTCACCGTGAGCGGCGCGGCAGGCAAGATCGTCTTCTCCGGCGACCTGGGCCGGCCGCACGACGGCATCATGAATGCGCCGACGCTGCTGTCCGATGCCGATTACATCGTGGTCGAATCCACCTACGGCGACCGCACGCATGCAACGGCGGATGCGCTCGACGAGCTGGCGGACATCGTCACGCGCACCGTCAAGCGCGGCGGCGCGGTGATCGTGCCGGCGTTCGCGGTCGGCCGCGCGCAAGCCCTGCTGTACTGCATCCACAAGCTCAAGAGCCAGGGCCGGATACCGGCGCGACTGCCCGTATTCCTGAACAGCCCCATGGCCACCGACGTGACTGCGCTGTACGAGCGCTTCGCCGGCGAATTGCGCCTGCCGAAAGGCGAATACGCGGCGATGTGCCGCGCGGCCAGCTTCGTCACTTCGGTGGAAGAATCCAAACGCGTCAACGCCATGCGCAATCCGATGATCGTCATCGCCGCCAGCGGCATGGCAACCGGCGGCCGCGTGGTCCATCACCTGAAGGCGTTCGCTCCGGACCCGCGCAACACGATCCTGTTTTCCGGTTACCAGGCGGCCGGCACGCGCGGCGCGGCCATGCTCGGCGGCGCACAGGAAATCCGCATCCACGGCCAGGACATCCCGGTGCGCGCCGAAGTGGCGGTGTTGTCGACGCTGTCTGCGCATGCCGACGCGAACGAAATCGTGCAATGGCTCGGTGGTTTCCGCCACGCGCCGCGCATGGCATTCGTCACGCATGGCGAACCGGTCGCGGCCGATACCTTGCGCCAGCGCATCGAACGCGGATTGCGCTGGACGGTGCAGGTTCCCGAACACCTGCAGGCGTTCGATCTTTCCGATCACCCATGAGCGCGACATCATCACGGCGGGTCACCGCGAGATCGTGTTCATGCAAAATACCGCAAGCCACGGGCAACGACCGATGAATGCAAAACGCGACGACAACCTGGAACGCTGGCTGCTCGACCGGGCGCGGCCGCTCGGCGCGATCCGCATCGCGGTCGTGCACCCGTGCGACGCAACCAGTCTCGCGGCGGCGCTGGATGCGCGTCGCGTCGGCGTGATCGAGCCCGTACTCGTCGCGCCGCGCGCCAAGCTCGAGCGCATCGCGCGCGAAAACAAACTCGATCTTTCCGGCCTCGCGATCGAGGATGCGGCGCACAGCCACGATGCCGCGGCGCGCGCGGTCGCACTGGCGCGCGCGGGCAAGGTCGAGGCGCTGATGAAGGGCAGCCTGCACACCGACGAGTTGATGGGCGCCGTGGTCGCCGCCGATACCGGCCTGCGCACGGCGCGTCGCATCACGCATTGCTTCCTGATGCAAACGCCGGCCTATCCGCGGCGATTCATCATCACCGACGCGGCGGTGAACATCGCGCCGACGCTGGAGGAAAAGGCCGAAATCGTGCGCAATGCGATCGCGCTTGCGCAGGTCATCGGCGTGGCCACGCCGCGCGTGGCCATCCTCGCCGCGGTGGAGACGGTCAATCCGCGCATGCCCGCCACGCTCGACGCCGCCGCCCTGTGCAAGATGGCCGATCGCGGCCAGATCGAAGGCGGCATGGTCGATGGCCCGCTTGCCTTCGACAACGCGGTATCGGCCGAGGCCGCGCGCATCAAGGGCATCACCTCGAACGTGGCCGGCCGTGCCGACGTGCTGGTCGTGCCGGACCTGGAATCGGGCAACATGCTGGCCAAGCAACTCGAATACCTCGGCGGCGCTTCGATCGCCGGCATCGTCATGGGCGCGCGCGTGCCGATCGTGCTGACCAGTCGCGCCGATACCAGCGAATCGCGCATCGCCTCGTGCGCGCTCGCCGCGCTGGTCGCGCAGCGCAACCGGACCAGCCCGCCGTGAGTGAATTCATCCTGGCGCTGAACTGCGGTTCGTCCAGCATCAAGTTCGCGCTGTTCGACGCCGCCACGCTGCCGCGTGCGCCGGCATGGCGCGGCGCGGCCACGGCCATCGGCAGCGCGCAGGCGATGTTCACGCAGACGGGCGCCGTGCCGCAGGCGCTCGCGACGGACGCGAGCGATCCCTACCGCAGCGCACTCGCGCATATCCGCGAGCGCGTTCGCGCACGCCTCGGCGGCGAGCGCATCACGGCGGTCGCGCATCGCGTCGTGCACGGTGGCGCGAAGTACTTCGATCCGGTGCGCGTGGATGCGGGCGTGCTTGCCGACCTGCGCAGCTACATCCCGCTGGCGCCATTGCACCAGCCGTTCGCACTCGAGGCGATCGCCGAACTGCTCGCCACGCAGCCCGACATGCCGCAGATCGCCTGTTTCGATACCGGTTTCCACCGCGGCATGCCCGCTGTCGAACAGATGCTGCCGCTGCCGCGCGCGTTGCGCGAACACGGTTTGCAGCGCTACGGATTTCACGGACTGTCGTACGCATATCTGGCTTGCGCACTCGGCGAGCGTTACGCCGAACGCGCGCGCGGGCGCACGCTGTGCGCGCACCTGGGCAGCGGCGCCAGCCTGTGCGCGATGCGTGACCTCGCAAGTGTCGCCACCACGATGGGTTTTTCCGCGCTCGACGGCGTAATGATGAACACGCGCTGCGGCGCACTGGATCCGGGCGTCGTGATTCATCTGATGCAAATCAGGAAGCTGTCGCTCGACGAAGTCGGGCACCTGCTTTATCACGACTGCGGCCTGCTCGGCGTATCCGGCATCTCGTCCGATGCGCGCGAGCTGCTCGCGCGCGAGCACGAGGCGCCGGCGGCCGAGGCGCTGGCGCTGTACGTGCATCGCATCGTGCGCGAAACCGGCGCGCTCGTGGCGGTGCTGGGCGGCCTGGACATGCTCGTCTTCAGCGCCGGCATCGGCGAACACAGTGCGCCGATTCGCGCGCGCGTCTGCGCGGGCCTGCGCTTCCTCGGCGTCGAGCTCGATGCCGACGCGAATGCAGCGAATGCGCCGGTGATTTCCGCTGCGGCGAGCAAGGTGCTGGTGGCAGTCGAGCCGACCAACGAGGAATGGATCGCCGCGCGCGCCGCGGCGCGGTTGCTCTAGGCGTCGTCGCCCGTGCGCACGACCGCGCCGGTCAGCGGTTCGATCGTGGAAAGGCGGTCGCGCACCCGGCCGACGCCGACGATGTTTTCCACGAGCACGCGCAATGCGTCGCGCACGCGGTCGTCGACCAGCACGCCGTTCATCGTCGCCATGCCGCCGTCGACGCTCACATGCACGAGTGCGCTTGGTCCCCATGCCTGGCGATCGATGTCGGCGGCGATGCGCTCGCGCAAGGCAGTGTCGGAAGTTGGCGCGTTCGCCGCTTGCGATGCGCGCGTCAGGAATGCACGCATCAAATCGGCGCGGCTGACGATGCCGACGAGACGATCGCCCTTGATCACCGGCAGGCGTTTGATGCGGTGCTTCTCCATCATCTGCACTGCGTCGGCCAACGCCATGCCCGGCGTCACGGTGTGCAAATCCTTGGTCATGATTTCGCCGATACCCAGCGCATGCGCACCGGTGTATTCGTCGGCGAGTTTGCCGGGACTGGACAGCAATTCGATCCAGCGCGGGCGGCGTTTTTCGGTGCCGAGTTCGCCGCGACGCAGGAAGTCGCCTTCGCTGACGATGCCGACAAGTTTGCCGTGGGCATCGGTCACGGGCAGGCCGCTGACACGGCGTTCGAGCATCAACCGCATCGCCTCGAACACGCTGGCACCGGCGCTCACCACGACCGGATCGATGGTCATCACGTCGCTGATTTTCATGGCGCCCTCACACGCTGGCGGCCGCAAGGTCCAGGGTATGCAACACCTGCGTCGCATTCTCCGGATCGCGCCGGCAGGTGAAGCCCAGGTGCGTGGCCAGGTCGTGCATGGCGGGATTTTCCGCCGCGTCCACCGAATGCATGGATTGGATGCCGCGCCCGCGCGCGACCTCGATCAGGTGCTGCATCAGCACGGTGGCCAGGCCGCGATTGCGCCAGTCTTCGCTCACCGTCACCGCGCATTCGCAGCGCCTGCCATCGGGCTGTGCGCTGAAACGCGCGACGCCGATCTCGCGTTTGCCGGCACCCTCGGCGATCAAGGCGACGAACACGGCATCGTGGCGGGGATCGGGGTTCGTGAGTTGCGCGAGCAGGGCCGGACTCGGCGTTCCGATCTGGCCGAGAAAACGCAATCGCCGCGACTCGGGCGAAAGCGCCTCGATGAAGCGGCGTTCCAGTTCGATATCCGTCGCATGGATCGGACGGATCAGCACCGTCGTGCCGTCGCGCAGTTTCTCCCGCCACTGGGGTTCGGTTGAAGTGGTGTCACGCGTCGCCTGGCGATGGGTCGCGGCAATGGTGGTTCCCGACGAAGCGGTGGTCATGGGACTTCTCCGCAGCGGATGGTGCCAATCTGCCACGGCATTCGCTGATCCGCATTGACATGCGTCAGTTGCGCGAATGGGGGATTGGCAAAATATGTGCAGCGGTCGCATGATTGACCACATGCCAGCCACCAGGAATCTTCACCTCGGACATGCGTCAGAAGCGTGTCCCGACGCGTATTACGTGCGCCGCGACGCATCGCGCTTCATCTCGACCCTGCACGCGCAAGGTGCGTGGCAACCCGGTGAACAGCACCTGGCGCCGGCTTCCGGCCTCGTTTTGGCAGAAGTTGAACGTCGCCTGCCGAGCGATAAACTGGTGTCGCGCGCAGCATTCGACGTGCTCGGCGTCATCGAGTCCGGCGAATTCACGATCGACGTGCACATGCTGCGGCCCGGCCGTTCCATCGAACTGATCGAAGCCAGCATGCGGCATGGCGAGCGCACCAGCATCCGCGCGCGCATCTGGCGCCTGGCCGCAACCGACACGGCCAGCGTGCAGGGCAACGAATGGACGCCGTTGCCGCCGCCCGATGCGATGCCCGCGTTCGCGATGTCCTCGCTCTGGAATGGCGGTTACGTCAAATCGCTGGAGGCGCGGCGCGCCGTCGACGCACGACCGGGCCGGGCGCGCAGCTGGATTCGTTCGCACCTGCCACTCGTCGACGCTCAGCCCGATCCGCCGACCGCCGGATTCGTGAAATTGATCGATACCGCGAACGGACTGGCTGTACGCGAGGATCCCGGCAGCGTGTTCTATGCCAATGTCGACCTGACCGTGCACTTCATCCGCCAGCCCATGTCTGGCTGGGTCGGCCTCGACACGCGCGTCAACTTCGGGCCGACGGGCCTGGGCGAAACGTTCTCCGTGCTCAGCGACGCGCACGGGCCGGTCGGCACCGCTGCGCAGAGCCTTACCGTGCGCCTGGGTCAGGATTTGCCAAGCCGTGGTGGATAACGCCTGAGCTTAGCGGCGGCTGCCGCAATCGCAAGATGATACTGCAGCCGACACGCAGCCGGCCGCTTGAACGAATTGTTAGGCATTGCGTCCGAACTCCCTAGCCTTCGATAGCCTTGCTTGCTTCCAGGTGTCGACAGTATCTTTGACGCGGCCTATACGCGTGACCCTGACGGGGCCGATGCCACAGTACTGCAAAATTGTGCGCTTGATCTGGTTGATGCCAGCGTCTCTGTAGATGCTTCGGTAGTACCAGGGTGGAGTATCCATTGTTGTGATGACATGTGCAGATTTCCCGGTGAGGTACTTGTCCCACCATGGAGAGCCTAGACGGTACTTGAAGGCGAACCCAGGTAGGAAAACCCGGTCAATGAAGCCCTTCAGGAGTGCTGGCATGCCCCCCCACCAAGTGGGGAAGATAACGACAATGTGATCCGCTGATTTGATCTCATTCTGAGCCAGTATCAAGTCTTCCTCGAGTGGCTGGATAACTTTGTATCCCTCATGAAGAATAGGATCGAATGTCAGATCTCGAACGGTCAATGTTTTGACAGAATGTCCCGACTCTAGCGCACCTTGCTCGTACTCTTTCGCCAGCGCTTCGCACAGGCTTGGCGTCGCGGGATGACCTTGGACGATGAGGATTCGTTTGACCATGTCAGCAGTGCCTAACGCCGAATAGCCTGCGCAACCCGTCGCCGAAATCAACGATCGCCCGGCAACGCCAGCCAGTCGGCCGCTTCGCCGATCGGCGCGCCGGGTGGAATCTCGACGCGACGTGCGTGACTGGCGATGAGTTTTTCGAGTTCGCGCGGATCGAGCAATTGGCGCGACAGACTCGCGCCCCAGGCGCGATCCGCCGCGTCGCCGTTGCGCTTGGCGAGCGCGAGCGCCACGTCGTGCAAGCGTTGATCCAGCATTGCGGCAACGCCCGGCGTGGTTTTCGGATTGTGCGCGGTCTGCGCCATCGTCAGCAGCGTGCGCCATGCGATGCGGCGCGCGAGCGCGTCGGTCTTGTCCGGCAGCGCCGCTGCCAGTAGGCGATCCAACACTTCGTCCACGCCAAGCGCATTCGCGTCGCTGGCGTGCTGCGCTTGCAGGCGCGCGAGGCGGGTCGGGGCGAGCAGGGCGTCCAGGGTCAACTCGGCGGCGCTGTCGGCCGCGACCAGCGGATCGAACGGCGTGCCGGCCGAATCGGTGAACAACTCGATGCTGTATTGGCGGTTGTCGCTGCCGTTGCGCGCGGCGGATAGCAGCGGTACCAACCGTTGCGGAACGCGCAAGACATCCGGCGCAAGCGTCGCCAGCACCGCATCGAGCGCTGCGCGCTGCGCGGCCGGCGCTGCGGGTTCGGCTGCCTCGTGACCGCTGCCGTTGATCGCGTATTGCGTGTACACGCCGCCGATGACTTTTGCCGCGGCAACCATCTGGTAGCGATGCAGCAGCCACACCGGCACGAAGCGGCGGCGCAAATTGGCGACGGGTTCGCCCGCGGCGAGTGCGTTCAGACCGAACCGATCGATTGCGACGCGGCGGATTTTCATCAGGCGATCGAGTTCTGCGGTCGGATCGGCGCCGTCGTCCCACAATGACGCCCACGGCTGCGCGGTGTCGTCCGCGCGCGCATCGGGGTCCTGCACATAGCGCAGGCCGGATGCCATGATCTTCGCGGCTTGCGCATTCGCGGCGGCGTCCGGATCCTGTCCCGGCGGCGGCTCGCCGTAGAGCCACGCGACCGTCGCCATGTCCCACGCGCCGACGCCCTTGCCATACGCATCGCCCAAGTCGAGCTTGCCGTCGACCAGGCCGATGCGCGGTGGCGGGTAATCCATCACCGAGGCGCGATCCTGCGTGCTCGCCGCAAAGTTGTGCGCGAAGCCGAGCGTGTGGCCGACCTCGTGCGCGCCGAGCTGGCGGATGCGCGCGAGCGCGGCCTGCACCGGATCGTCCGCGCCGCCCGTGCCGAGCTTGTCGGCGCCGACCAGTCCTTCGAGAATCTGGATGTCCTGCCGTGCGCGCAGCGAGCCGATCACGACCATGCCCTTGACGACTTCGCCGGTGCGCGGATCGACGATTTCCTGGCCATACGACCAACCGCGCGTGGCGCGATCGACCCAGTTGACGACGTTGTAGCGCGCGTCCATCGGGTCGATGTCTTTCGGCAACACTTTCACTTCGAACGCATCGATGTAGCCGGCCGCATCGAAGGCCTGCTTCCACCAGCCGATGCCCTCGATCAGCGCGCTGCGGATCGGTTCGGGCGCGCGCCAGTCGACGTAATACACGATCGGTTTGCGCACGCGCGAACGCGGCGCGGCGGGGTCGGTTTTTTCCAGGCGAAAGCGATTCGCGAAGTCGCGCACCACGTCCTGCCCGAGCGGTTCGCCAAAATCCACGACCTGGGTGGAAAATCCGCCGACGCGCGGATCGAAGCGGCGCGGCTCGAAGCCGGGCGGCGGCAGCGCGACGAAGCTGTGGTGCACGGTGAAGCTGACCTGCTGCGGCGCGGGCGCGATGTTCGCGACTTCCGCACCCGGCGTCTTCGAGGTGTAGGTCTGCACCGCGTCGATCTCGAGATTGTCCGGAAACACTTTCACCGACGCCGGATCCGCCGCGCTCAACTTCGCGTCCAGCGTGAAGCCCTTGCCGGCGCCTTGGCCGCCGCCGATGCCGAACGTGTCGGTGCTTTGATCGAGCGAATCGACGATGCCGATCGTGTCGGTGCTCAGGAAACTGGAAAGATCGACGACCATGCGGCCATCGGGCAGGGTCGATGCGATGTCGCCCATCCACACGATCGACGTCGCAAAGTCCGGGCTGGCCGCGTTGCCGGTTTGCGCGCCGCGAAAGCGCGGGTTCTCGAATACGGTGGCGATCTTCTTGCCGTAGCGACGAAACGCGATGAGCTGGGTCTGGCCGACGCGGCCGCGATCCAGGAAAGTCGGTGCCGAACCCAGTCCGGTGCGCAGCGAAGCGGTGTAGAGCAGGCGCAGCGAGACGCCATCGGCGGATGGCGACGGCAACGTGATCAGGATGCGGCCATCGCGGCGATCCACATGCACCGGCAGCAGTCCGTTCATTGCGA
>JAFEEK010000466.1 GCA_018241165.1 Pseudomonadota bacterium | reverse complement strand
CCGAACTCGGAAGTGAAACGCGCCCGCGCCGATGGTAGTGTGGCTTAAGCCATGTGAGAGTAGGTCATTGCTGAGCACTTATCCCAACCCCCAGCCTCACCGGCTGGGGGTTTTTGTTTGCGTGTGCCGATATACTCGCGCCTGTCAGTTCCCGATTCGCAAGCAAGATGCCGAAAAGACGATTGCCTTGGGCGAACAATGCAAGATCGACCATCGCCAGCCTTGTCATCGTACTTGCCGGATACCTGACTGCCGCATTCACTAGCGGCGGCGTGTCGCTTCTCGCGCTGTTGATTGCCGATGCTGCCGGTTCGGCGGCAATCGCCAGCTTTGCGCATTTGCGCCGCAGCGATAGTTGGCGCGATACGTGGATGGGCGTATTCGCGTTCCTGGGCCTGCTCTGTGCCTATACCCTGCTCAGTGCAATCCTTCTGGGCTACCCGCTGCATGAATTGCACGGAACCATTTCACTGGGCCAAGTGCTGGTCGTCTCGGCTGCTGCGGTACTTGCCTTGTTGCTACTGTGGCGCATCTGGCCGGCCTATGGCTTGGCCGCCATGGATGCTCGACACCGGCGCGCGCACGATCACGGCGTGGCCAAGCCGGATGGAATTGTGGCCGACGCATGGAAACTGACCGCGGACAACGAGTTGTTCTTTGGCCATGGACTACTGGCTGCGATCGCCCTTCTGGCACTGACTCAGGGCGCACTTGCATTGTCCGGCTTCGGCGTGCCGGTTTCGCCGGAAGTTCGACCGATTGCGCTTGGCATCTATGCAGTGGTGGCATTGCCACTGATCTGGGTGGTCGTCCAGCGCAGCGCAATTGCGCTTCTCGTCGATCGCCAGCGCGCACGTGGTGAAGCCACGCAACCAGTGGTTGCAACGAAGGCTGCGGATGAGACGTACGCGCGAACGCCGGACATCGCGCCCGTCAGCCTCGACGTCGAGGATATCGACGCCATGCTGTTGCGCTGCGTGCGTGCCGGCCAGACCCAGCTTGCGTTGTCGGCGCTGGAACACGGCGCCAATCCCGATTGCGTGCCGCCGGCAGGCGAGCGCGACCAGCGCAGTGCATTGGTGCTGGCCGTGCTCAGCCCGGACAATCGCCTGCTGCGCGGTTTCATTGCCAAGGGCGCGAATCTGCATCGGATACATGCGGGATTGCCGCTGCTGATCGCGGCGACACGCGACAGCCGCGCAGGCCGCCCGGATGCGGTGATGACGCTGCTGACCAATGGCGCTGCCCCGGATTGTACCGATGCGGATGGCAACACGCCCTTGCACTACGCGGCGTTGAGCACGACTGCGATTGTTGCCGCATTGTTGTGCGATGCCGGCGCAAGCATCGACGCCATCAACCGCGAAGGCCAATCGCCATTGGCGCGGGCCTGCGAAGCAGCGAACTGGGATCTCGTTCGATTCCTGCTCGAACGTGGTGCGAAGATCGAAAACGGTCAGGGGCAACCCGCGCTGATCGCGGCGGCGTGCGTCGAGGAAGATGACGAACAAGGTGTACGCATGCTGCTCAAGCGCAAGACGCGCGTGGATGTCCGCGATGCCATGCAGCGTACCGCGCTGATGGCGGCGGCATTGCACGGGCATGCAGCGATTGCCAGCGCACTGATCGATGCGGGTGCGCGCGTCGACCTCGCCGATGCGCAGGGAACCACGGCATTGATGGAAGCCGCACGTGCCGATGCACACGCCGTGCTCGATGCGTTGATCGCGCAACGGCCGCCGCCGGACGCCGTCGATGCTGCCGGGCGCAGTGCGCTCATGATCGCCGCGCAGTCATTGCGTGCCGGCGAGGAAACCGTAAAGCGACTGCTTACCTTCGGCATCTCACGCCAACTTGTCGCCAGGGATGGAAAGCGCGCCGTGGAGTGCGCGGCTGCAGCCGGACGCTGGAACATCGTCGCCCTGATCGATCCGGATTTTCCGCGCCCGGCGAACCAGCCCGATGTTGCGCCGGCGCAAGCACACGCGGATGACTCGCCGGCGCACTTGCTCGATGCGCTGCGCTTCGGACATTGGCGCATTGTCGACGGGTTTTCTGCGAGCGTTCGTGAATGGCCGGCAGCAACGCGCGCACAACTGTTTGTCGATTTGATCGTGCATGCGGATGCCGCGCCGCGTCGCTGGCTTCTCCAGCACGGACTGGATGCGAACACGAGCCTTGAAGGCAGCACACTCTTGCAACATGCCATCGCCTGCCTGCCTGCGGGAATCCGGGCCGTGCGCGACCTGGTCGATGCCGGCGTGCAACCTGCGGGCACGAATGCCATCGCGCAACTGTGCGCCAGAGTTGCAGCAGGTACTGCCGAAGCGGACGCACAATCTCTTGCGTTGGCCCTCGTCGATCGCGGCGCCGATGTCTTCCGTGCCGAAGACGATGGCAGGACGCCACTCATGCTCGCGATTTCCCACGGGTGGCTCGGCCTTGCCGGACGCTTGCTCGACGCTGGCGCCGATCCGCAGGCGCGCGACCGGCATGGCCGTACGCCTTTGTTTTCCGCACTTGCTGCGCCGGCAGCGATCTGCGAAGCGGCCATCAAGATGCTGCTGTGCGCGGGTGCCGATCCGGAAGTGCGCGCGAGCAATAACGAAACCCCGCTCGGAACAGCGCTGGCGCGCGGACAATCCGGCGTGCAACGCTGGCTGAACTGGCCATCCTGGAAGTTGCCGCGCCGGCGCCTGCGTGCCAGCGACACGATAGCTGCGGCGTCGATTGGCGACGTGGATGCGGCGGGCAAGTTGCTCGAACTGGGGTTGCCGGTGGATGCGGTTGACGGTTACGGCGCCAGCGCCTTGCTGCATGCGGCCGGACGTGGGCACGCAGGCGTCGTCGCACTGCTGCTCGATCGCGGCGCAAACCCCGCGCACTCGGCAAACGACGGCGCAACGGCATTGAGTGCAGCGGTGGCGGCGCGTCACAAGGACGTCATGGAATTGCTGATTGCGCGCGGTGCCGTGGTCGACCAGGCGCTGGCTGGCGGCCGCACGGTGTTGATGGCGGCGGCGGGACGCGGCGATGTGGAAGCCGTCCAGATTCTCCTTGCGCACGCTGCGCAGGCGGATGGCGCCGACGCGCACGGCATGCGCGCGCTGCACGCCGCGGCGCAATTCGCATTCGCCGGCGGCGATGCGCAGGCGGCGCAACGTCTGTTCGACATGCTGTTGGATGCCGGCGCCACCATCGATGCGCGCAATGCCGACGGACAGACCGCCTTGCTGATCCTGCTCGGCGCCCACGCACCGCCGCGCAGTGGCGCAGACCAGAAAGCCCTGCTCGGCCTGCTAGAGGTATTGCGCGGGCGTGGTGCAGGGATCGACGTGCAGGATGAACGCGGCGTCGGACCGCTTCACGCCTGCGCGATGCACGGGCTGCTGTTGCCTGCGCGCGCACTGCTCAAGGCAGGTGCGGATCGTTCCGCGCGGGACTTGCTTGAGCGCACGCCACGCGAGGTGGCGCACCGGCTCGGCTTCGTGGACGTAGCGACTGAACTCGCCGGCGACTCCACCCGGCGCTGGGCGATCTGATCGCGGCAGGCTCACGCGGCCGGCATCCCGTCGCCACGATCGGCTTCGAACAACCGCTCAAGGTCGGCGAGCGCTTCTTTGCTGGTTTGCACCAGCGCCGCTTCGTCGTCGTAGACCAGGTACTGGGCCTGCAACAGGTGTGCATCGTGCACGCGGAATTTCTCCACGTGCGCGCCTGCCAGCGCGGGATCGAGCCCGAGATCGATCAGCACGCGGCGCGTCATTTCCAGGCTGGAATACAGTGTTTCGCGCACGACGTCGGCATCCGCGATGCTAAGGTCCATCAGGCGGAATGCGTGCTGGCGATTGCGCGCGCGCGCGACGATTTTCAGATGCGGAAACGTGCGCTTGACCATGCGCGCGGTACGCAGGTTCGCTTCCGGATCATCGGTGGCAAGAACGAAGATTTCGGCCTTGTCCGCGCCCGCGGCACGCAACAGCTCCGGACGCGCCGGGTCGCCGAAATAGATGTGGCTGCCGAAGCGGCGCGAAAAATCCACCTGCTCGGCGGAAGTCTCCAGCGCGGTGAACGCGATGTGCTGGGCGCGCAGGATGCGCGACACGATCTGGCCCATGCGTCCGTAGCCGGCGATGATCACGCGCGGATGCTCGTCGACGATCGCATCGAATGGCGGTGGCGCAGGTGGCTTGCGCGTCGCCAGCCAGCGCGACACCACGATCATCGACAGCGGCGTGAGCGCCATCGACAAGGTGACCGCGACGACCAGCGCATCGTGTTGCGCGTTCGCCAGCAAACCGTGCTGCGCGGCCAGATCGAAAACGACGAAAGCAAATTCGCCGCCACCGGCCAGAACCGTCGCCAGGCGCAAGCCGCCGGCGAAGTCGAGCTTGCCCGACAACTTGCCGATCGCAAGCAGAACCACCGACTTGAGCGTGAGCAGCGCCGCCACGATCGCCGCAATTTGCAGCGGCTCGCGTCCGATCAGGCCCAGGTCCAGCGATACGCCGACGCTAAGAAAGAACAGGCCCAGCAGCAAACCCTTGAACGGCTCGATCTGCGCTTCGATCTCGTGGCGGTATTCGGAATCGGCGAGCAGCACGCCGGCGAGGAACGCGCCGAGCGACATCTGCATGCCGGCCAGTTGCATGAGCCAGGCCACGCCGAGCACGACCAACAATGCCGTCGCCGTGAATACTTCGGGAATGCCCAAACCGGCGACGGTGCGGAATATCGGGCGCAGCAGCCACCTGCCGCCGACCACGACCGCGGCGATCACGACGACGATCTTCGCCACGGTCAGTCCTTCCGTCGCCGGCGACACCGTAGCCGCATGCGTGCCGAGCAGCGGGATCAGGGCGAGGATCGGGATGGCGGCGATGTCCTGAAACAGCAGGATCGCGAAGGCGATGCGTCCATACGGACTCGCCAGTTCCTTGCGCTCGGCCAGGATTTGCAGGCCGAGCGCGGTCGACGACAGGGCGAGACCCAAGCCGACGATCAGTGCGGAATTGCGCTGGACGCCCAGCAACCAGGCTGCGCCACCGAGCAGCAAGGCCGACACCACGACCTGCGCGGCGCCAGCGCCGAAAACCGCACGCCGCATGATCCACAGCCGTTGTGGAGAAAGCTCAAGGCCGATGATGAACAGCAGGAAGATCACGCCGAGCTCGGAAAATTGCGAGGTCTGGCTCATGTCCGGCGCAAGTCCGAGCACATGCGGGCCGATCACGGCGCCGGCCGCCAGGTAGCCGAGTACGGCGCCCAGGCCCGCGCGCCGCGATACCGACACCGCGATCACCGCAGTGGCGAGGAACATCACGGCGTATTGCAGGAAGTGCGAAGTTTCCACGCTTGGCAGTATAGACGAGCGCGCGATCTCAATCAGTGAGACCGGCAAGCGTGAACATGCACTCAACGCCACCAGGAAGATCATCCATGTCGAGCATGTCGCATCCGGTCCCGCGTACAAACGCCATCGAAAACCTGCTCTGGATCTGGATTGCTGCAGGCGCGGTGATATGCGGGCTGTTCCCGCCGTTGCGTGGACACGATCCACTGCTGGGCTGGCTGCCGTTCTGGCTGGTCGTCGCGCCCGTGATCGATCTTGTCCTGTTGCGTCGGCACGGTTTGCCGGCGGTAGCGCGCATGTGCCTCGTCAGGCGTGCACGCTACCGCCGGCCCTTGCGGCAGGCGCGGCGTCTGCGCCGCGATCAGTCCTTGATGCCGAGGCGCTTCTTCTCCATGCGCCGCAGGAATTCGGACATGATGCGCCGGTACAGGTCGTCGCCGAGATAAGCGTCTTCCACACCGGCGTCGATGGACGGGTTGTCGTTGACTTCGATCACCACGTTGCGGCTGCCGACCTGCTTGAGGTCCACGCCGTAGAGCCCGTCGCCGATCGGCGCGGTCGCCTTCAGCGCAAGCTTGACGATGTCCGCCGGCGCGCTGCGCACGGGCAGCGTCTTGAAGCCACCGGATTTCTGCGTCGCGTTCGCGCCGTGGTTGTAGATCTGCCAATGCCCGCGCGACATGAAGTACTGGCAGGCGTATAACGCCTCGCCATCGAGCACGCCGATGCGCCAGTCGAACTCGGTGAACAGGAATTCCTGCGCCAGCACCAGTGCGGTGTGCTGGAACAGGTCGTCCACCGCGATCTTGAGTTGCTCGGGTGTTTCGACCTTGACGATGCCGCGCGAGAACGAGCCATCCGGAATTTTCAATACGATCGGCAATCCGAGCAGATCGGGCAGTTCCTGAAGGTGCTTGTCGTCGTCGCGGTAGATGATTTCGGTTTTCGGCGTCGGCAGCTTGCGCGACTTGAGCAGGTCGTGCAGGTAGATCTTGTTCGTGCACTTGAGGATCGAACCTGGATCGTCGATCACCACCATGCCTTCCTTTTCGGCCTTGTTGGCGAAGCGGTAGGTGTGGCTGTCCAGTGCCGTCGTCTCTCTGATGAACAAGCCGTCGTATTCGGCCAGGCTCGAGTAATCGTTCTTGCCGATCGTTTCCACCTCGATCGCGAGTTCACGCCCGGCTTCGATGAAGGACTTCAACGCGCGCTTGTTCGATGGCGGCATCGCCTCGTTCGGATCGGCCAGCATGGCGATGTCGTAGCGGTATTGCCGGCGCGCACGCGGCTTGCGCCAGAGTTTTTTCGAGAATTTGTCCAGCGCCTCGGCGAAGGAATCTTCCTGCGGATCGGCCAATGTGTGCAGGCTGGCCGGCTTGATCGCGCTGATCTGCCAGACCTTGTCGCGCTCGAACTCCAGGCGCAGGATCGGGCAGGGAAAGGTTTCAAAGACCTG
>JAFEEK010000465.1 GCA_018241165.1 Pseudomonadota bacterium | reverse complement strand
GTCGCCATCGTTGCGCAACGTCGCGTAGCCGGCCAGCATCGGCACTCCCGGCGGCGCGGCGCGAATCCAGGCGTGCTCGACGCGCAGATGACCCGCCGCCGCTGCATTCGCAGCAAAACAAAACAGGAGCAGTCCGATCAGATTCAACCGCATGTTTGTCTCGCCGATGTTTCGCTTATGATAGCCGCATCGCTACAACGACAGACCGCCATGCTCGAAACCATACGTCACGATTCCATCCTCGAACTGCGCCTCGCACGGCCGCCGGTCAACGCGCTGAACCCCGAACTGGTGCGCAAGCTTCGTACCGCAGTGGAGAATGCCGATGCCCATGGCGCGCGCGGCATCGTGTTGTCGGGCCGGCCCGGCATGTTTTCCGCAGGCCTCGACGTTCCCGAATTGCTGCAACTCGACCGCGCCGCGCTCGTCGCCTTCTGGCAGGATTTCTTCGGACTTTGCGCCGCGCTGGCAAGCTCGCCGATTCCGGTCGTCGCCGCGATCGCGGGACACAGCCCGGCCGGCGGCGCGGTGTTGTCGATCTTCTGCGACTACCGCGTCATGGCGCGCAGTGTCGACCCCGAGAAGCCATTCCGCATCGGCTTGAACGAAGTACAGGTCGGGCTGTCGATTCCTGAAGTCATCCAGTGCGCGTTGCGCCGCCTGGTCGGCACCTATCCGGCCGAGCGCATGATGGTCGTAGGCCGGATGCTGGAACCCGAACAGGCATTGCAGACCGGCATGGTCGACGAACTCGCCGACGTCGACGACGTGCAGCCACGCGCCCTGTCCTGGCTGCGCGATCTGCTGAAATTGCCGCCGCAAGCGATGTCGACCACGCGCCTGCTGGCGCGCTCGGACCTCATCGGACTGTTCGCCGATCCGACGCGTCTGTCGGTGGAGGAATTCGCCGACGGCTGGTTCGGCGCAGAGACGCAGGCAACGCTCAGGGCGCTGGTGGCGAAGCTGAAAAAGGGCTAGATCTCGGCGGGCGACAAGACTTCATCGATGGAATAGATTCCCGGTGCGCGATGCGCAATCCACAACGCCGATGCCAACGCGCCGCGCGCGAAGATGTCGCGGCTGGCAGCACGATGCGTGATCTCCAGGCGCTCGCCTTCGGTACTGAACAGCACGGTATGTTCGCCGGCCACATCGCCGCCGCGCAACACCGCGAAACCGATTTCGCCTTGCTTGCGCGGGCCGGTCTTGTCGATGCGCGCGAATACGGCGCATTCGGGCAAGGTCGTGCCGCGGCTTTCGGCGACGGCCTGGCCCAATGCCAGCGCCGTGCCGGATGGCGCGTCCTGCTTGCGCGCGTGGTGCATTTCCAGGATTTCGCAGTCCCAGTCGGGCAAGGCAGCGGCGACACGCTTGGCCGCGCGCAGCAGCATGGCGACGCCGAGGCTGAAATTGGCCGCCCACAAAACCGGGATCGTCTGCGCGGCGCGTTCGAGCGCGACGCGTTGCTCATCGCGCAATCCCGTGGTGCCGCTGACGAAGGCCGCGCGCCGCTGCACGGCCAGCGCCAGCGCGGCATCGAACGCATTCGGGCCGCTGAAATCCACCAGCACGTCGCAGCGCACGTCGGGATCCAGCGATGTGGAAAAATCGACTAGCCGCGGCAGCGTGCCGAAGACCCGGTCCAACGGTTCGTCGGCCAGGCCCGACCCCGGCCTGACCAGCGCACAGGCCAGTCGCGCCTTGTCGGATTCCAGGATTGCGCGCACGACCGCCTGGCCCATGCGGCCGGAGGAACCGTAAACCACGACATCGACGAATTCGGTCATCGAATTTTCCGCATGCGAAGGCAAGTCGCGTTTTGGCGCCGAGTATACGTGCGCACCGGTTGCAAAGGGCGGAACCGCAAGCCGGGCGTGCACAAACCCCTGACAATCGGCCCATGCACGGTTGCGCGCGCACTGCTAGATTGCGCCGTTGCGTCTTGGCGAGGTATCCCTGATGTTTATCCCTGATGGTCTTGTTCGAAATCCCGCGCTTGCACGATGGGCGCTTCCGCTCGCCATGCTCGCCGTCACACCCGTACTTGCCGGCGTCAACCCGCAGGCCCAGGTACCGCCGCCGCAGGACACACCCTACCCGGGCACGATCGCGATCCATGTCGATGCCAGCGATACGGCACAAGGCATCTTCCGCGTGCACGAGAGCATTCCCGTGCAGCCCGGCGCGTTGACCCTGCTCTATCCGAAATGGATTCCCGGCGATCATTCGCCCAGCGGACCAATCGACAGCCTCGCCGGACTCGCGCTTGTGGCGGACGGCAAGCCGCTGGCCTGGAAGCGCGATCCTTACGACGTTTACGCCTTCCATGTGGACATACCTGCGGGCGTGTCGCGGCTGGACGCGAACTTCCAGCACCTGTCCTCGCGTGGCGGCGGCTTCGAGATGACCGGCAACATGCTGATGCTGGAATGGAACACGCTGGCGCTGTATCCGGCCGGCCACTACTCGCGCCGGATCACGTTTGCGCCGACGATCAAGCTGCCGGATGGCTGGCAGTTCGGCAGCGCGCTCGAGACGGCATCTCAATCCGGCAATACGACGACGTTCAAGCCGGTGACTTTCAACACTCTGGTCGATTCGCCGATCTACGCCGGCCTGTACTTCAAGCGCGTGGAGCTGGCTCCCGGTGCCAAGGCGCCGGTGCATCTGGATGTCATCGCCGATGCGCCGAAATACCTCGACATCACGCCGGCGCAGTTGCTGGCGCATCGCGCCCTGGTGGCGCAGGCCAATGCGCTGTTCGGTTCACACCATTACGACCACTACGATTTCCTGCTTTCGCTGTCGGATCAACTCGCCGGCAACGGCCTGGAACACCACCAATCCAGCGAGAACGGCGTCGGTGTCGACTACTTCACCGGCTGGGACGACAACGTGACCGGCCGCGACCTGCTGGCGCACGAATACACGCATTCCTGGAACGGCAAGTTCCGCCGCCCGGCCGACCTGTGGACGCCCGATTTCAACACGCCGATGGGCGATTCGCTGCTGTGGGTGTATGAGGGCCAGACCCAGTACTGGGGTTTTGTGCTGACTGCGCGTTCCGGCATGTGGACGCCGCAACAATTCCGCGATGCGCTGGCCATGGTCGCCGCCAATTACGACCGCAATCGTCCGGGTTTCCAGTGGCGCCCGCTCGAAGACACCACCAATGATCCGACCGCCGCGCATCGCGCGCCGTTGCCATACCGCAGTTGGCAGATGAGCGAGGAGTATTACAGCGGCGGCCAGATGATGTGGCTGGCGGTGGATGCGAAGATCCGCGAACTCAGCCACGGCAAGCGCTCCCTGGACACTTTCGCCAGCAAGTTCTTCGGCGTCGACAACGGCAGTTATGTCACGAGAACCTACACATTCGACGATGTAGTCGCGGCGCTCGATGGCGTGGCGAAGTTCGACTGGAAGGCGTTCCTCACGCGCTATGTCGACGAATTGAACCCACCGTTGCTGGGCGGCGTCGACGCTTCCGGCTGGAAACTCGTCTACACCGACGAGCCCAGCGAATATGAGAAGCAATATGAAAGCCACGACCAATCGCCGCGGCATATCTTCAACTTCACCTACTCGATCGGGTTGACGCTGACAAAAGACGGTCGCATCAACGACGTGCGCTGGAATGGTCCGGCGTTCAAGGCTGGCGTCACCAGCGGCGCGACCGTAGTCGCGGTCAACGGGCACGAATACAAGTCCGACGTGCTCAAGGATGCCATTACGGCGGCGAAGGATGGCAAGGCACCGATCGAGCTGCTGATCAAGAACCAGGGCGAGTACCGGACGATTCCGGTCGACTACCACGGCGGCCTGCAGTACCCGCACCTGCAACGCATTGCAGGCACGCCGGACTATCTGTCGCAGATCATCGCGGCGCGCCAATAACGGAAGGCGCGCGTCAGCCGGTCATCTTCGCGAAAAACTGGCGCACGTTGTCGACGAAGCCGCTGCTGCGCGGCGAGTGCTTCTTCGCCTCGTCGTCGCTGCTGAACGTGGCCTCGAATTGATCGAGCAGCTCGCGTTGCTGCTTGCTCAGCTTGACCGGCGTTTCCAGCACCACGCGGCAGATCAGGTCGCCGACATGGCCGCTGCGCACGTTGCGCACGCCTTTGCCGCGCAGCCGAAATAGCGCGCCGGTCTGGGTTTCGGCCGGAATCTTGATCGACGCTTCGCCGCCGAGCGTCGGCACCTCGAGTTCGGCGCCGAGCGCGGCCTGCGCGAAGCGGATCGGAACTTCGCAGAAAAGGTCGTCGCGTTCGCGCTGGAAGATCGCGTGTTCGCGCACGTTGACCTCGACGTACAAATCGCCGGGCTGTGTTCCGGCCGGGCCGGCCTCGCCTTCGCCGGACAGGCGGATGCGGTCGCCGGAATCCACGCCGGCTGGAATCTTGGCCACAAGTTTCTTTTCGCGTTCGACGCGACCTTCGCCATGGCAACTCTTGCATGGATTGGCGATCTTCTTGCCGCTGCCGCCGCAATGCGGGCACGCCTGCTGGATCGAGAAAATCCCGTTCTGCATGCGCACGCGGCCATGTCCCTGGCAGGTCTTGCAGGTTTCGAGCTTGCCGTCGGCGGAACCGGAACCTTCGCACTTTTCGCAATTCGCCAGCGTCGGCACGCGGATTTCCTTCTCCGCGCCGAACACGGCTTCTTCCAGATCGAGTTCCAGGATATAGCGCAGGTCTGCGCCGCGACGCGGCTGGCGCGAACGCCCGCCGCCGAAGATGTCGCCGAAAATATCGCCGAAAATGTCGCCCATGTCGGCGAAGCCGCCACCGCCACGCCCGCCCATGCCGTGCTCGAACGCGGCATGTCCGTGACGGTCGTAGAGAGCGCGCTTGTCGGGATCGCCGAGGACTTCGTAGGCCTCTTTCGCTTCCTTGAAATGCGCCTCGCAATCCTTGTCGCCCGGATTGCGGTCGGGATGGTATTTCATCGCCAGACGCCGGAACGCAGTCTTCAATTCACCGTCGTTCGCGGTGCGCTCCACCGAAAGGACTTCGTAGTAGCAACGCTTGCTCATGAATGCACGCGCGATTCGATGCGCCGGTCCGGAATGAACCAGATCGCCGCCACTGCGGCGTACAGGGCGCACGACAGCCATGGCGCCCAGTACACGACAGCCAGAGCCGCAAGATACAGGGCCAGCGAAGCCTTGCCCTTCAAATCGGCGCCAACCGCCTGCGACAGCACCGAATCACGGCCATTGAGTTTCACGATTTCGCGCTGCATCAGAAGAAACGCCATGCCGGTCATCAGCAAGTTGAATCCGTACAAGGCAACCGGTACGGATGCGAAGAAATTTTCGCTCATCCAGGCCGTGGTGAAAGGGACCAAAGTGACCCAGAACAGCCAGTGCAAGTTGGCCCACATCACGCGTCCGTTGATGTGCTCGGTGAGGAGGAAAAAATGGTGATGGTTGTTCCAGTACAACCCGATGTAGACGAAGCTCAATATGTAGCTCAAAGCAACCGGCCACAAGGCAAGCAGCGCGCTCCACTCCGCAACGTGGGGAGGTTTCAATTCCAATACCATGATCGTGAGCGCAACCGCCATCACGCCGTCGGTGAATGCTTCCAGTCGCCCTTTTTCCACTTCCCAATCCCTCGCAGCAGAATCCCTTCTCCCGCTGGCGGGAGAAGGTGGCCCGAAGGGCCGGATGAGGGTGGCATTGCCGAAGGCGATAGCCGCTTTCGACACCACCCTCACCCGCGCCTTCGGCGCGGCCTCTCCCGCCAGCGGGAGAGGCGTAACTCCATGCTTACTTTTTGTCGTCCTTCACTTCGGTGAACTCGGCATCGACCACATCATCCTTCGGTGCCGCGCCGGGTTCGGCATGCGCGCCGGCTTCGCCACCGCCCGCGTGGCCCGCGGATGCCGCCGCAGCCAGCGATTGCGCGGCCTGCTCCAGCGCCGTGCACTTGGCTTCGATGGCGTCCTTGTCGTCGCCCTTCATGACCTTCTCCAGATCCGACAACGCCGCTTCGATCGCGCCGATCTGGCCCGGCGCCTTGCCGCCGTGTTCCTTGATCGCTGCGCGCGTGGCGTGCACGAGCTGGTCGGCCTTGTTGCGGGCGCCGACGAGTTCGTGGAATTTCCTGTCGTCTTCCTTGTTCGCTTCGGCGTCGCGCACCATGCGCTGGATCTCGTCCTCGTTCAGACCCGAGCCGGCCTTGATCTCGACCTTCTGCTCCTTGCCGGTCTTCTTGTCCTTGGCCGACACGTGCAGAATGCCGTTGGCGTCGATGTCGAACGTGACCTCGACCTGCGGCACGCCGCGCGGCGCCGCATCGATGCCGGTCAGGTCGAACTTGGCCAGCGACTTGTTCGCGCTGGCGCGTTCGCGCTCGCCCTGCAACACATGCACGGTTACCGCGCCCTGATTGTCTTCGGCGGTGGAAAACACCTGCGTGTTCTTGGTCGGGATCGTGGTGTTCTTCTCGATCAGCTTGGTCATCACGCCGCCGAGCGTCTCGATGCCGAGCGACAGCGGAGTCACGTCGAGCAACAGCACGTCCTTGACCGTACCGCCGAGCACGCCGCCTTGGATCGCCGCACCAACGGCGACGGCTTCATCCGGATTGACGTCCTTGCGCGGCTCCTTGCCGAAGAAGTCCTTGACCGTGTCCTGCACCTTGGGCATGCGCGTCTGGCCGCCGACGAGGATGACCTCGTTGATGTCGCCGACCTTCAAGCCCGCATCGTTCAGCGCGGTACGGCACGGACCGATCGTCTTCTCGATCAGGTCGCCGACCAGCGCTTCGAGCTTGGCGCGGGTGAGCTTGAGATTCAGGTGCTTCGGGCCGGACGCATCCGCCGTGATGTACGGCAGGTTGACGTCGGTCTGCTGCGCGCTGGACAGTTCGATCTTGGCGCGCTCGGCGGCGTCCTTCAGACGCTGCAGGGCGAGCGAATCGTTCTTCAGATCAACGCCCGATTCCTTCTTGAATTCCTCGACCAGGAAATCGATCAGGCGCTTGTCGAAGTCCTCGCCACCCAGGAACGTATCGCCGTTCGTGGCCAGCACTTCGAATTGTTTCTCGCCATCGACTTCGGCGATCTCGATGATGGAAATATCGAAGGTGCCGCCGCCCAGGTCGTACACGGCGATCTTGCGGTCGCCACCCTTCTTGTCGATGCCGTAGGCCAGTGCGGCCGCGGTCGGCTCGTTGATGATGCGCTTGACGTCGAGCCCGGCGATGCGGCCGGCATCCTTGGTCGCCTGGCGCTGCGAGTCGTTGAAATACGCAGGCACGGTGACGACCGCCTCGGTCACCGGCTCACCGAGGAAATCCTCGGCGGTCTTTTTCATCTTCATCAGGATCTTCGCCGAGATTTCCTGCGGCGAAAGGTTCTTGCCGTCGGCCGTGGCGAGCCATGCATCGCCGTTGTCGTGCTGCACGATCTTGAACGGCACGATGCCGATGTCCTTCTGCACTTCGGCATCGGTGAACTTGCGTCCGATCAGGCGCTTGACGGCGTAGAACGTATTCTTCGGATTGGTCACGGCCTGGCGCTTGGCGGTCGCGCCGACCAGGACTTCGTTGTCCTTGAACGCGACGACCGACGGCGTGGTGCGATCGCCTTCGGAGTTCTCGATGACGCGCGCGCTCGTGCCTTCCATCACCGAAACGCAGGAATTGGTGGTGCCCAGGTCAATGCCGATGATCTTGCCCATGGTTTTAAGTCTCCGGAAATGTTGATTGCGGCTGCGCCGCGAATGGTTGGCTAATGGGGTTTTCGCACGCTCAATTCAAGCCTGCACCCATCAGGAATGCGGCGCCTTGGCGACCATGACCAGGGCCGGCCGCAGCAGGCGGTCGTTCAGCACATAGCCTTTCTGCATGACCGACACCACGGTGTTCGGCGCAACCTGCGGCGCATCGACCATGCCCACGGCCTGCTGGATTTCCGGATTGAATGGCTGTCCGAGGGGATCGACCTGCTTGAGACCATTGCTGTCGGCAACCTTCAGCAGCGCCTTCAAGGTCAGGTCCAGGCCTTCGCGCATCGCGTTCACGTCGGCGTTCTCCGCCATGAGTCCGCGTTCGAGGCCGTCGCAGACCGGCAACAGGTCGCCGAGCAGGCGCTCGTTCGCAAACCGGCGTGCCTGTTCCAGATCGCGCTGCATGCGCTTGCGCTGGTTCTCGATCTCGGCGCGCTCGCGCAACAACAGGTCGCGCATCTCGCCGAGCTTGGATTCGTATTCGTTGACGAGTTTGCCGAGGTCGTCGGTTTCGGGCTGGGCTGCGTCTTCCGCGGGTTTCGCGCCTGTGTCTTCCATCATCGTCCTTCCCAGAAAAGTACATCGTCATTCCGGCCATGGATTGGCCGGAATGACGGGCCAAAAGCAGCCTGATCTATGTGGCCTGCCGCGCCTGATTCAAGGCGCCCGACAGCAATTGCGCCGTCGTCTGCACCACCGGGATCACGCGCTGGTAGGCCATGCGCGTGGGTCCGATCACGCCGAGTACGCCGAGCACGCGGCCTTCGATGCCGTAAGGGGCCGTCACCAGGCTCAAACCATCCAGCGCCGCAAAGCCGGATTCCTCGCCGATGAACAGGCGCACGCCTTCGGCGCGCGCGCAGCCTTCCAGCAAATTGAGCAGGTCGCGCTTGCGCTGGAAGGCCTCGAACAGTTCGCGCAGGCGGTCCATATCCGCCACGCCCTGCGCGCCCATCAGATTGACCTGGCCGGCAACCAGCATGTCCGCGCCCGGGCTTTCCGGAAATGCCTGCCCTGTGACATCCGCTGCCGCAACCATGAGCTGGTGCAGGCGGTGGCTGGTCTCGCGCATCTCGCGGGTCAGGCGTTCGCGAATCTCGCCCATGCGCAAGCCCGAATAATTGGCATTGAGGAAATTCGCGACCTGTTCGAGTTCGGCCGGGGCGTAGACGCGCTGGGTCGCGACGACGCGGTTTTGCACCTCGTTGTCCGAGAACACCAGGATCACGAGCACGCGGTTGCCGTCGAGCGCGACGAAATCGATATGCCGGAACGGAAACTCCTCGCGCCTGGGCACGGTGACGACGCCGGCAAATCGGGTGACATCCGACAACAGCGCCGAAGCACCGCTGAGCAGGTCCTGGGTCGCGCCGGCCGTCGGCAATTCGCGGCGCATCCGCTCGATCTGCGGCGCCTCCAAAGGCTTGAGTTCGAGCAGACTGTCGACGAATACGCGGTAGCCCTGGGCGGTCGGCACGCGTCCGGCCGAAGTATGCGGGGCAGCCAACAGCCCGAGTTCTTCAAGATCCGACATGACGTTGCGGATCGTGGCCGGGCTGACATCCAGCCCCGCGCTGCGCGCCAGCGTACGCGAGCCTACCGGCTGACCGTCGGCGATGTATTGCGCGATCAGCGTGCGCAGCAACTGGCGGGCGCGTGCGTCGAGTTTGTTGTGCAGTACCAAGGGCATGACAGCCGCAAACCGGAGTTACCCATGTGATGGGGTCAAGCGGATTTTATTCAATAACGCTGGACTTGGGCAGCCAAAATCCTTAACCTTGTCATCCGATACGGAGCAACCCGGCGCCCGCAGGGGCAGACGCCAGCATCACGGCTCCGCTACAAGACTTTTTCGTAACGCCTCCTCGCCCGCACTGCGATGCGTGCCGATGGTAGCAAGCACGATGGCGGCAAGCGCAACGACGAATCGAAACGATTCGCCCGCGCCCGCACCGCCGGATTCACGAGATTCCACACAACCCCACTCAACGCTTCGTGAGAAGCGCGCTGCATGATGAATTCCCGTCCATGACCACGCAGGCCGCCGCCACACCGGAGTCCCCGGATAGCGCAGCCATTTTCGCAACACCGCCGCAGCAGCAGGAAATGCCGCTGGCGATCGTGCGCGGCCAACCCGTGCTGCAGATGCCGCAGGACCTGTACATCCCCCCGGATGCGCTCGAAGTCATCCTCGAAGCGTTCGAAGGTCCGCTCGATCTGCTGCTGTACCTGATCCGGCGCCAGAATCTCGACATCCTCGATATTCCGATCGCCGAGATCACCCGCCAGTACGTCGACTACATCGAACTGATGCACGAGATGCGCCTGGAACTGGCCGCCGAATACCTGGTCATGGCCGCAATCCTGGCCGAGATCAAGTCGCGTCTGTTGCTGCCGCGTCCGCCCGCCGAGGAAGGCCTGGAAGTGGACCCGCGCGCGGAACTCGTGCGCCGCCTGCAGGAATACGAACGCTTCAAGAAAGCCGCCGAAGACATCGAAGCGATGCCGCGCCTGGAGCGCGACTTCGCGCTGGTTTCGGCATTCGTGCCGGACAAGTCCGTGGTGCGCCTGCCGCCGCCGGTGGACCTGCGCGAACTGCTGCTCGCGCTCAAGGACGTGATCAAGCGCGCGGAACTGCTCGGCCATCATGCCATCCAGCGCGAGGCGCTTTCGGTGCGCAACCGCATGAGCGATTTACTCAAGACCATCGGCGACGGCGAATTCCACCGCTTCGAGACCTTGTTCAAGGTCGAAGAAGGCCGGCTCGGCATCGTCGTGACATTCCTTGCCATGCTCGAACTGGCCAAGGAACTGTTGATCGAAATCACCCAGACCGAGCCGCTCGCGCCGATCTACCTGAAATCGCTCGCCATTGCGGGCTGAGACCGTGAAACCTATTGTTATGGAAATAAAAGAACTCAAACGCATCGTCGAAGCCGCCCTGCTCGCCGCCGCGCAACCGCTGTCGCTGGCGCAGTTGTCGGCGTTGTTCGGCGAAAATGAAGCCGTCAGCCACGAAGAACTGGCGCGCGCGCTGGAAGAACTCGGCGCGGATTGTTCCGAACGCGGCGTCGAACTCATGGAAGTCGCCTCCGGCTTCCGCTACCAGGTCCGCCAGGACGTGCACGCATGGGTTGCGCGCCTGTGGACCGAGCGCCAGACCAGGTATTCGCGCGCCCTGCTCGAAACCCTGGCGCTGATCGCCTACCGCCAGCCGATCACGCGCGGCGAGATCGAGCAGATCCGCGGCGTCGCGGTCTCGACCAATATCGTCAAGACCCTGGAAGAACGCGAATGGGTGCGTGTGGTCGGCTACCGCGACGTACCCGGCAAACCGGCACTGTTCGGCACGACGAAGAACTTTCTGGACTATTTCAACCTCAAGTCGCTCGACGAGTTGCCGCCGATGGCCGAGATCCGCGACATCGAGGACTTCGATCCGCAACTCACTCTCGCTCCGGTCGCGCCGGCAGACGACGCCGATGAAACCCCGGTTGCTCCGCAGATCGAAGCGGCCAACGAGGAATCCGCAGACGCAGGCTCGGCACAAGCAGCACCGGAACACAACGCATGAACACCCCACGTACCCTGCTCTCCCTCAAGCGCACGCAAGCCGATGGCCCGGTTCTGGAAGAACGATTGCACAAGGTGCTGGCCAATGCAGGCCTGGGTTCGCGCCGGCTGCTCGAAGAACGCATCCAGGCCGGCGAGATCCGCGTCAACGGCAACGTCGCCGAAATCGGTTCCAGCGTACGCGCCGGCGATCGCGTGGAACTCGACGGCAAATTGTTCGTCGCGGTCAACGACAGCGCCGAACACGCGCAGGTGATCGTCTTCCACAAACCCGAAGGCGTGGTGACGACGCGCGACGATCCGGAAGGCCGTCCGACCGTGTTCGAACAATTGCCGCATCTCAAGGGCGCGCGCTGGATCACGGTCGGCCGCCTCGACATCAACACCACCGGCCTGTTGTTGCTCACCACCGATGGCGCGCTCGCGCATCGATTGATGCATCCGAGCACGGAAATCGAGCGCGAATACATCTGCCGCGTGCATGGCGAGGTGCCCGATGAAGCGCTGGAACGGCTCAAGTCCGGCGTGCAGCTCGAAGACGGTCCGGCGAGTTTCGAAGAACTCGCCGTGATCAGCCGCGGCCTGAGCCATTCATGGTTCCGCGTCGTCATCCGCGAAGGCCGCAACCGCGAAGTGCGGCGCATGTGGGAAACCCAGGGGCTGATGGTCAGCCGGCTCAAGCGCATCCGCTACGGCAACGTCGAACTTCCGCGCGGCCTGCTCAAGGGCCGCAGCGAGACACTCGAACCCGAGCAGGTCAAGGCCTTGCGCCAGCTCGCCGGCGCCGTGGAAACCGAACCGACGCTTACCTTGCAAGCGGTGATCGGGCAGCGGCGTGCGCCAAAACAGGCGAGCAACGAATATCGCCCCGCGCCGAAGACACAGCAGGCGTGGACAGGCGGCAGCGACGAAGGCCGCGAATTGCGCGCCTTCGATCGTATCCGCGAAGACAAGCCTTCACGCCCTGGCGGCCAGCGCAAGTTCGGCAAGAAAAACCCGCAGCGCGGCCCGGGCGGCGGCAATCCGCAGAATCGCGACCGCCGTGTACCAGGAGGCGGCAATCCGCAGAATCGCGACCGCCGCGCGCCGGGCGCAAATCCGCAGAACCGTGACGCTCGCGGTCCGCGTCGTGGCGGTGGCCGCAGCCAGACCCAGATTGGCGTGTATCAACCCGGCTCGCGCTGGGCCAACGACAATGCCGGTGGCGCAGCGCGTAGTCCGCGACGCGAGAAACCTGCGCAATGGCGTCCGCCAGTGACCGGAATCCCCGGCCAGCGCGAGGACGACAGCAGCGCGCGCCGCTTCATTGCCGGGCTGCGTGCGGAGAAAACCCGTTACGTGCCGCGCGGCGAACCGCGCCCGTTGCGACCCGGCCAAGGCGTTCCACGCGACGATATCGGCAACCGCATCAGTGGTCCGCGCGATGGGCAGGGGAAGAAGCGCGGCAAGCCGAGGAGATGACTCCGGAAAAAACGAAGGCCGCTCGCGCGGCCCTCGTGATCGTTCGTCCAGGATCCTAGCTCAATCGAGCTTGATCGCCTTGCGGTCGCCGTCGCGACGCTTCTGCTCTTTCGCACGGAAATCCGCTTCGCAGCCATCGCGCTTGACCATCACGCAATCCAGATAATCCGTTGCTTCGACCAGCGCGGCGCGAATCGCCTTGCCGGCCGGCGTATTTTCCTCGTGGGCCAGATTGCCGCCGAAACCGCCGCGATACAAGCCTACCGCCACGCCGCCGCCAGAGCTGCGGCCTTCGATCGTGCGCGAGTATTCGACGTCGCTGGTCTCGGTATTGATCACGCGCAGGTCAACAGCAAGGTAAGCCTCGCTCTTCTTGCCGCCGAGGCTGATGCCCTTGAAGCTGAAGCCACCGCCGGTGCTGGCTGTGTTTTCCTCGTACGCAGTCACCGTGCCGGTGATCAGGTACTGCGCTCCGGTCACCTTGCCGATCTTCGGTCCGGTGCCGGCGCGCACGCGGCCGGAAGCGGCGAAATTCTGTTCTTCCAGGACGTTCTGGATCTTCTGGCGCTCGACGACCTTGAAGTCGCCGGATGAAGACAGTTCGTTCGACAGCATGCCGGACAATTCCCAGCCCACGCCGCCACGCCACCACGCCGCACCGGATTCGTTGCGGAATTCCGCCACTGCAATCGTCGGGCGTCCGTCGCCTGCGGCAATTGCATTGCCGGCAGCCAGCGCGCCCATTGCAACCATCACACCCAAGGCCAGCTTCTTCATGAATCGATACTCCCCGATCGGATTGTTCGCGAATAACCGCATACCCTGTTACACCTACTATACCAGCGGCAAAGAATGGCGGCAGCGCCGTGAAGCCATCGTGATGAACGAAGTTCGATCGCGCCAACCCGTCGAAGTTTCCCGCCCGCGAGAAAATTTCCTTGTTAACCCGACTGCAACAGCCAGTTAACCGTATGCACATGTGCGGCGGTTATCTTGGTCGCAGGGTCATCGAGTGAGGAGAATTTCCATGCGCTGCAAGCGATTTCCTGAATCCCGCGTTTTCGGCTATGCCATCGAGCGCCTTGAGGAGTACGACGAAACCGGCCTGCCCCGCCCACTTCGCTTTGAAGTGATGTGCCCGAAAACCGGTGTCGTACTTGGCGCATTCGACGATTCGCAAGCCGCAAAGCGCTTTGCGATCGTGCATGAATTGCGCGTAATCCGCGCTGCTACGCAGCGTCTGAACCAGGATATCCGCGCGGCCTAGCGCAGCGTAAACGCATCCGCATCCATCCATGCCGGAAACCGCTCGCGATGCGCCGCGAGCGCCCCGGCATCGAGTGCCACGGTGACGGTTTGTTCCTGCGCTCCGAGTTCGGCCAATGGCTGGCCGAGGAAATCCAGCACCGCACTGTCGCCGGAATAACCAAGGCCGTTTCCATCCGTGCCGACGCGATTGAGCCCGGCGCAATAACTCAGGTTTTCGATCGCGCGTGCGCGCAACAGCGTCTGCCAGGCGTAGCGCCGGGCGCTGGGCCAGTTCGCGACGTACAGCAGCAAGTCGTAGTCGAACCCGCGCTCTGCGTGCCGGTTGCGCGAATACACCGGAAAGCGCAGGTCATAGCAAACCAGCGGGCAGATTCTCCAGCCGCGCCATTCGACGATCAGGCGTTCGCCGCCCGCGGCATAGCGTTTGTGCTCATCGGCGTATCGGAACAGATGGCGTTTGTCGTAGTGGCGGATGTTTCCGTCCGGCGTCGCAAACAGCAGCCGGTTGTATACTTTTTCATCGACGCGCAACTGCACGCTGCCGCAGATCGCCGCATCGAGCTTGCGCGCCTGTTCGGACAGCCACGCGACGGTCGGGCCATCCATCGTTTCCGCGTTGTGAATCGCTTCGTTGGAAAACCCGCTGGTGAAGGTTTCCGGCAGCAGGACCAGGTCGCTGCCTGCGAGCGGCGCGATCAGATCGCCGTAATACGCGCGATTGCCGGCCGGATCGTGCCAGCGCGTCGCGCCCTGGACCAGCGAAACCCTCAAAGTTTGCATAGCCGTTCCGCCGCCGCAACAAGTGTTTCGTCGCTTTTGGCGAAACACAGGCGCACCAGGCGCGCATCCGGCGGCGTTTCGTAGAACGCCGAAACCGGAATCGCGGCCACTCCCGCTTCGCGCACCAGCCACTCGCTGAAATTGAGGTCGTCCGCCTTGCTGAATGCGCTGTAATCGACCAACTGGAAATACGCGCCCTTGACCGGCAGCAGCTTGAATTTCGACGGCGCGAGCAGCGTGCGGAAGCGGTCGCGTTTGGCCTGGTAGAACGCGGGCAAGTCGAGGTAATGCTGCGGATCGGATTCGAGCATGTCCGCGAACGCCCATTGTGCCGGGCTGAACGTGCAGAACGTCAGGTATTGGTGCACCTTGCGGAATTCCGCGCTCAACTGCGGCGGCGCGATGCAGTAGCCGACTTTCCAGCCGGTGCAATGGTAGGTTTTGCCAAACGAGCTGATTACAAAGCTGCGTGCGGCGAGTTCCGCGTGGCGCAACACGCTTTGGTGCGCCAGCCCGTCGAAGATGATGTGTTCATAGACTTCGTCGGACAAAACAAAGATGTCGGTGCCACGCACGATTTCGGCCAGCGTTTCCAGATCGGACGCTTCGAGCACCGCGCCGGACGGATTATGCGGCGAGTTGGTCATGATCATGCGCGTGCGCGGCGTGATCGCATCCTTCACGCGCTGCCAGTCGACGGAAAAATCCGGCAGCCGCAGCGGGATATGCACGGCACGTCCGCCGGCCAATTCGACCGCCGGGTCGTAGCAGTCGTAACACGGATCGAGCATGATCACCTCGTCGCCGGCATGCACCACGGCGGCGATCGCCGCGAACAGCGCCTCGGTTGCCCCG
>JAFEEK010000464.1 GCA_018241165.1 Pseudomonadota bacterium | reverse complement strand
CGCAGATCGTCCATTCGCTCCAGCCGCCGGTGGATTCCAGCGCGCCGCGCCGGACCATGGTCATGGTGCCGTGCTGGATGATCGCGTTGCGCTCGTTGCGATGGTGCATGCCGATGCGGAAGAAGCCGTCGTATTCCCAGTTCGTCATGCGCCGGAATGCGTTGTGCTCATAGTCGCGATGTGCCTGCGGACACTGCACGACAGCGACTTTCGGGTCAGCGAAATATCCGGTCAGCGCCCTTAGCCAATCCGGGCGCACCACGTAATCGGCGTCGATGGCGGCGATCACTTCTGCGCGCGGGTCGGTTTCCTTTAGTCCGAAATTGAGCGCCCCAGCCTTGAAGCCCGGCCACGGATTCAAATGGAAGAAGCGGAACTTCGAGCCGAGTTTCTTGCAGTATTCCTCGACCGGCTGCCAGACCTCGTCGCGCTTGGTGTTGTTGTCGATTACGAGCACTTCGAAGTTTTCGTAATCGAGCGCAGCGAGCGAATCGAGCGTGAGGATCACCATCTCAGGCGGCTCGTTGCAGCAGGCCAGATGGATCGAAACGAACGGCTGCGGATCGCCCGGCGCGGGCGTGAGCAGGCCGAAATGGCGCAGCCATTTGCCGTGCCACAAGACTTCGGTGAACTCGAAACCGTTGATCAGCAAGATCAGGATGATCGCCACCTGCGCGGGCGCGAGGATGGTCAGCATCGTCCAGTCGAACGGGTCGAGATAGAACGCATACGGCAAGGTTGCCGACCACACCAGCAGCGACACTGACAACTGGATCAGCGCGCAGAAAAAGACCAGGCCCGTGGCCTTGAAGCGCATGAAGTGGCGCGCGAACCAGAACATCGGCAACAGCGCGAGCAGGCAGGCAAGGCCCGCTTTCCACGGCCAGGTCGGGTCTTCCACTACCGGCCCGGTCAACGAGAATTTAGGCGCGCGATCCGCGCCGAACATGCCCCAGTACGCGCCAACGCGGCCTTCGAATGGTTCCTTCCACGGCTGGTCGAACGCTTCCATCAGGTTGTAGTCGATATGGCGTTCCGCCGCGACATTGAGCCACTGGCGGATGAACAGGCTTTCATTCGCTACGGACGCCAACGCGCCCTTGATGCGGTCGCCGGACGACGGCCAGCCGACTTCGCCGATGACGATGTGCTTGCCCGGGAACGCGCTTTGCAGTTCGTAGTAGCGCATCAGCACTTGCAGGCCGATGGCGTCCTTGCGCGGATAGCCTTCCCAGTACGGCAGCAGGTGCACGGTGATGAAATCCACGTGCTTGGCGAGCTGCGGATACTTCAGCCAGACATGCCACGGCTCGGCGGTGGACACCGGCACCTTGACCTGGGCACGCACGCGGTCGATATACGAAATGAGCGTATCCACGCCCATGTCGTTGCGCAGCAAAGATTCGTTGCCGACGATGACGCGCGTGATGTTGGAGTTGTTTCGCGCCAGATCGATCAGCGCCGCGACTTCGTCTTCATCGTGCTGCCAGCGGTGATCGAGGTAGGCGCCGGCAGTGACCGTCATGCCGTATTTTTTCGCGATCGCCGGAATTGCGGGATTCTCGAGTGCAGCGTAAATGCGAATGTTGCTGGTGTACTTCGACAACAGCTTGAGGTCGGCATCGACCTGATCAGTGGACGGATAAATCAGCTTGTTCGGATTCTGGTAGCGCTGGTAGGGCGTGTAGCTGAAACTTTCGATCTTGCCGGTCCAATCGGCCGGGTGCGCGGGACGATTCAACGCGGCCCAGAGGGCGAAGTTGAGGCAGGCCACGAACAGGGCGAGAAACAACGCGCGCCAGAACGACAGCCGGGTGGCGGTGGCAGGAGGTTGATTCAAGACGGGTCCCTGATCGGTTTTGCGACACGCGAGCCGGCGCAGGATAGCCCAATGGCGCGGCGCGGCTCAATTGGCGCGACGTTCCCGCCACTTGCCAATTGCGATCGGCGTCAGCGCCAACAGGCCCATTGCGACCAGCGGCACGATCACCCAGGGATCGGAAAACAGGCTCAGGTTGACGGCGTGATTGGCGCCGATGTTTTTTGCCAGGCTGGCGCCAAGCACGGTTTCGATGCCGACCATCAGCGCGCCACCGCCTGCGGTAGCGGCTAGGAACAGCCACAGCGGGCAACGCAGCCAAGCCAGCGCGACGGTGACGCCGCCGAACGGAAAGAACGGCACCAGGCGCAGAAAACAGGTGTAGGCGACGGGATGCGCGAGGTACCCGCCGCGCAGTTTTTCCACCAATGCAGGCGGCGATCCTTCGCTCGCGTCGGCGAAGGCGTGGCGGCTGGCGAGAAACAGGATCAGCGCGCCCAGGGTCGCGCCTGTCGTCGACAGGATCGTGCCCCAGGCGACGCCAAACAGCATGCCGCCGGCAAGGATCACGACCAGCACGCCGGGTATCCCGGTGGCGATCGCGAGCGTCGTCACTCCGACATGCAGCAATCCTGCCCGGATCGGTTGCAACGCGATCTGCGCCTGCAATTGCGCTTGCGAAGCCGCCAGCGTTTCCGGGCGAAAGCGGTTCAGCACGCCGGTCGACAGCAGGGCAATGCCGATGGCGATGAGTATGAGCAAGGGCAGGAAGGCGCGCAGGCGTTTCATGGCTTCGTGGAAAGAAAAGGGGCCGGTTGCCCGGCCCCGTGTCGACCCTGGATGTGACTAGGATAGCCGGTTACGGCTGCTGGCCGAAGCCGTCGGCGAAGATGCGGTCGATCGTCAGCGTCATCACCTGACCATCGTGATCGCCCGCGCGCGCCGGCGTGCCGGCGTCGAGGATCACATTGCTCGCTTCCGAGGTGTCGGAGTTGCCATGCGCATTTTCGACGCGCACGAAATCCTGCCACGCGCGCCGCGTCAGCACGATGTGGTCGATCTCCTGCGCCAGTCCATCGTAGTTGAACGAGTAGCGCAGGCTCGGGTTCGCCCTGATGCCGCTGTCGACCAGGGTCGGATTCGGCGCGGTGTAGGGGCTTGGCCAGTACTTGTTGTCGCTTTGCACCGCATTGCCGGTGATGAGGCCGGTGACATCGGCATAGCCGTCGCTGAACTCGTAGGCGTTGAAATCGCCGGCCACGACCAGCGGTACGCTGGCATCGCCAACAACATCGAACGAGCCAGTGGTAATCGTGCCGTCGGCAGCCTGCTGCGCATTGCCCGCACCGGTCAGAGTCAATCCGTTCTGCCAGGCATCGGCGATGGATGCGATCTGCGCCGCTTGCTGCGCACGCTTCGGGCCGACATAGGGCTTGGTGTCGATGCCACTGAGCGAACGCCCGTAGATGGCCAGCAAGGCGAACTTGTAGCCGTTCCAGGTTGCCTGCATCAGCACCGGCGGACGGTCGTTGAGCAGGCACGAGGTGCCGCTGGAGCAATACGAAGTCGTGGTGCCCTTGTACAACTGCGTGACCGAGTCCACCGCAACATCGCTGCGCACCAGGATGCCGATGTTGATGCCGCCGACATCGTTGCCCGGAATTACGTAGGTCTGGTACGTCACGCCGCAGCCCACATGGCCGGTCGAGGTATTGTCGGCGATCTTGGCGGCGAGGTCGTGCGCCACCGCAAGGCTTTCGATCTCCTCGACATCCAGCACCACGGGCGCTTTCAGAACGCTGCAGACCTGGCGCGCCCATTTCGTCAGGCGCGCCTGGTATTGCGCCGTGGTCGGGCACCAGTCCGAGCCGCCGAGTGCGGGTGCCGACGGACAGTTGCCGGTGTCAGCACTGCCGTCAAGCACGTCGTTGAACATGTGCAGCAGGTTCTGCGTGCCGAAGGTCAGCGTACCGTCGACCGGATCGGATACCGGCTGCACTTCGTCGGCCGGCGTCGCACGCAGGTTCGTCGTCATGCTCGCCGGGTAAAGCTCGTAGATCGGCGAAGTCGCGCCCGAGGGCTGGTAACCCTGGATCACGCCCGTGACCGAGAAGCGCGTGCCGGCGTGGTAGACGAAGTCGGTCGTATCGTTGTCGTACGGTGCAACATCGGTGCCCGGTGCAAATCCCAGGCCCTTGAAGTAGACCTCGATGACTTGCGGCTCGCCGTTCCACACCGGAATGGTGCCGCCCAGACCCGGATACAGCGCGCCGGGGCCGCGGAAGGGACGCGGCTGGCTGGCGAGCGTGGCATAGAATCCGTTCGGCAGGCCGGTATGCACGGCGTCGGAGCCAACCGGATCGGTGGGAACGATCTTGCCGCCGAAGGTCGCGCCAGTCACCACGGCGTCGTTCATTTTCACCAGCATGCCGTCGAGGCAGGCGAAGTTGCTGGCCTGATAGCCATCTGCCGGCAGATTGATCGTCGAACCCGTGCCCACGCAAGGGCCGGTGGTCGGGTCGCTGGTTGGCGGATTGGCGTCGAGTACATAGGCTTGCGGCATGACCGGTGCGGTCGGATTGGTCACGGTAACCGCCGGAGCAGTCAATTCGGTCGAGCCGCTGTATTCCTGCACCTTGGCGGCGACGAGCACCGCGTTGCCGACGGAAACGCTCGGCGCGCTCGATGTGAAGACGTAGATGCCATCGGACGTGGTCGGATCGCCATCGCCGGTTGGGTCCTGCATGAAGAAGCCTTTCGGCCCGACGATGGTGACAACGCCCGACGTCGAAACCAACTGGCCATTCATCGGCGAGGCGACGCCGTGCCCCTGAATCTGCATGATCGTGGCCGCGGTGGGAACGGCCGTCACCGTCAACGCAATGTTTGTGTTGCCGACGCGGGCCTGATCGTCGGTGATCGTCACCGGCAGCGACTTGGAACCGGGGCTGGTCGTGGTGGCGACCGTCGCGGTGTACGAGAAAATACCGTCATTGGCGGTGACGTCGCCGCCGGTCGCGCCGTCGTCGTACATCATCTGCGTTGCCGAACCGCCAATCGACGACAAGTCGGCCGTCACCGTGTAGCTGGCGCTGGTCGGATTGGTGCCGGGCGTCGGCGTCACGGTAAGCAGGGTCGTGGTGGTGCCATCGTTCGGCACGGAAGCCGGAGCCGCGTTGCCGGAACCGCCGGGATTCGTCGAGCCGCCACCGCCGCCACAAACATTCGTCGCGGTGCCCGAATTTCGCGGCGATGGCGTGCCGGCCGTGAAGTCCGCGTTGTTGTTGTCGGAATCCGTGCAGCCATTGGTGGCGCGCAGGTCGGCTGTCGTCTTGCTCGGTGCCGGTGCGGCGCCGCTGCCGCGATAGATTGCCGCGGTGCCGAATCCGACCAGATCGATCACGGTCGGATCGGTGCCGCACGCGCTGACGCTCAGGCAAGTCAGCGCCGTAGCGCTGTTTACGAGTGCCACGACGCCATCCGTGGCGCTCATGCTGATCGGACTCGTCGTTACATCAAGATCGGGTGTTGGCAGTACATTGACATAATTGCCAGCGGCGGAGCTGCTCTCCGCGATCAGGTAGTAGGCGCCGGCCGGAATGGTGACGCTGGCCGGCAACGCCGAAACGGACCAGGCTCCTGAAGTGGATTTGGAGTGGTATTGAACGGAGTAGCCATTCAGCGTGATCGAACTGGAACCCTTGTTGAACAGTTCAATGTAGTCGCGATCGTAGGTTGCACAGCTCGCTGACGTGCATCCAGCACCGCCGTAAACCTGACTGATGACAACCTGGGCCTGCGCGCTGCCTGCAACGGCCAGCAGTGCGAGGCTGAGCACACGGGTAAGAAATTTTCCAGACATGACACTCCCCGAAACGGATTGACCGGCAAGGCGCGCATGCTAGGCGTCGCGTTTGACACTTTCGTGTCGCACGCAAACACGCCGGCAGATTTCGCCGCATGGCGCCTGATTGGACAACCGGAATCCCCAGCGATAACGAGTATCGTCGCGCGGCGCCGTGCCGCGTGCCATGAATCGGTTGCGGGCCGACTCTACAACGAAAACCCTGGCTGCGCCATGCGCCAGGTCAAGGCGCTTGCCGCGCCCGCGCGGAAGCTGCGAAAACCGTGATTTCCTCGCGGTCGTGATAGAGCTGCTTGGCGCGCACGTCGCCCGCGACCGCGCGTACGCGCGCGAGGCAGGCTTGCGCTTCGTCGAAGCGTTTTTTCATCGGCAGCTTGAGGTTGAAGATCGCGTGTCGGCACCAGCCTTGTTGCAGCCACTGCGCGATCAGTTCGGCGACGCGGCGCGGCTGCTCGACCATGTCGCAGACCAGCCAGTCCACGGCTTTTTGCGGACGAAAGCGGAAGCCATCCTCGCGCCGATGCTGGACGAGGCCCGAATCCAGCAGGGCGCGATCCATCGGTCCGTTGTCGACGGCGACGACGCGGATCGAACGACGCATGAGTTGATACGTCCAGCCGCCCGGCGCAGCGCCCAGATCGACCGCGGTCATGCCGGCCTTGAGCCAGCGCGCGCGCTCGCCGTCGTCGAGCAAGGTCAGGAACGCTTCTTCGAGCTTGAGCGTGGAGCGGCTCGGCGCCTCGCGCGGAAATTTCAGGCGCGGTATGCCCTGCGGCCACGGCGCGCAGGAATCCGGATCGGCTGCGCACAAATATACTTCGTCGCCTTGTGGAAAAAACACATGCAAACGACGTGGCGCGTGTGCGTCGAGCCATTGCGCCTTTTTCATTGCGCCGACCAGCGCATTGCCGAAGCTCTTGCACAGCGGTGCGAGCTGCTTGCCGGCGTCGCTGTCGGGCGCTTCCGTCCACACGTCGCGGAATTTCTCATCGCGCTCGCGCAGCGCGCCGAGTATCGGCGTGAGCCTGTCGTTGCGCGGCAGGCCGGAAAGATGCGCGAACGCGACCAGGCATTGGCGCGCGAAGATCGGCTCGCGCCAACTGACATGCTGTGCGCTGGCGCAGACGACAAAGCCGTCGCCACATTCGGTTTGCGCGCCGGTTCGATCGGCGATTTCCTGCGCGCATTCGTTCTCGAAGCCGGCGCGGCAGTAGAGCAGCAATGCAGGCATCACGATTTTTTCATTCCACTTTTCCACGCAAACACCGCCGCCTGCGTGCGATCGCCGAGGCCGAGCTTGGCGAGCATGTTGCCGACATGGGTCTTGACGGTTTTTTCGGAAATCCCCAGTTGATCGGCGATGCGCTGGTTGCTCGATCCTTCGGCGATCAGCGCCAGCACTTCGCGTTCGCGTTCGCTGAGCGAAGCGATCGCTTCGCCGCCCGGCGCGGATTTGCCCTGGCGCACGGCGTCGACGAGATAGCCCGCCACGCGCGGATGCAGCACCGCTTCGCCCTGTGCGGTCTTGCGAATGGCGTCGGCGAGACCGTCGGCGTCGATGTCCTTGAGCAAACACGACAACGCGCCGGCCTGCACCGCGGCGAGGATGTCGCGCGCGTCGTCGAAGGATGTGAGCAGAATCGATTTCGTTGCCGGGCTGGCAGTGCGGATTTCACGAATCGCGGCGATGCCGCCGCCGGGCATTACGAGGTCGATCAGGGCGACATCGGGTTTGTGCGCGGCGCAGGCGGATACGGCGCTGTCGGCATCTTCGGCTTCGGCGACGATGGCCAGGTCCGCCTGGGTGTCGAGAAAGGCGCGGATGCCCTGGCGCACGAGCACATGATCGTCGGCGATGACAACGCGAATGGGCGATGCGTTCATGCGGACGTTTCCTTGGCGATGGAAAATGCGATTCGGATGTTGGTGCCGTGTGCAGCCGCACTGTCGAATGCGAAGCGGCCCTGCGGCAGCGCCTGCGCGCGCTCGCGCATGTTCGCAAGGCCCATGCCCGGGCGCAATGGCGCATCCGCGCCGCGACCGTTGTCGGCCACGACCAGCCGCGCATCGGCAGCGTCGCAATGCAGGCTTACCATCACCTGGGTTGCACCGCTATGGCGCAGTACGTTAGCCAGCGCTTCATCGACGATACGCAGCAGGTTGTCTGCGACATCCGGTGGCGACACGAAAACATCGCCGAGTTGCAATTCCAGTGCTATTCCGCTGGTCTGCGACCAGGCTTGCGCACGCGCGCGCAGGCGTTCGACGAACGGCAGTTCGGCATCGCCGGCGCGCAGTTCATCGAGCAATTGCACGAGCTCGCGCTGGATCTGCTGGCTCAGCGCCTGCGCCTGTTCCACGCGTCCGCTTTCCGGATGCTCGCCAAGCTGGCGGCGCAGGGTCGCCAGTTGCAGGTTTAGCGCGAAAGCTTGTTGCTTGACCGTGTCGTGCAGGTCGCGCGCCAGGCGCTGGCGTTCGCTCAGTGCGGCAAGCTGCGCGCGCGAGCGCAGCAGGTCCTTGAGCTGCAGCGCCATGTCGTCGAGCAGGGCGGACAGGCGCCCGAGCTCGTCGCGCGAGGTGTCGCCGATGCGATCGGAGAAGTCGCCATGGCTCCACGCCGTGGCCGCGCGCGCGACGCGGTTGAGCCGGCGCGTGACCCAGGCGACGAGGAAGAACGACGATGCCAGGCCGAACACGAGCAGGTAGCCGAGCACGATCGGCCATTCCAGCGTGGTGTCGAACAGCAGGCGATGCCACGGCACCGGCAGGCGCAGTTCCACGAGCAGATAGCCGTCGAGTGCGCCAGCATCGGCATGTATGGGCATCAACACGCGGCGCACGCGGTAGGGAGAATCCGCTACGCGAACCAGGCTGTCCGCTTGAGCGACCTGATCGTGCCAGGCAACGTTGTCGGGTGCGATGCCGGACTTCGGCGCGCTGGCGAGCACGCGGCCATCCGGCGCGAATACGGTTGCGGATAACGGAGCGGATGAGAGTTCGGTGAGGATGTAGGAATCCTGCGCGAGCAAATCGCCGTGCGGGCGTTGCAGGCGCAGCACCAGCGCCTCGCTCCACAGGTCGAGATTGCCCGGCGCAGAGACTGTTTGCTCCCATCGCTGGCCGAGATCGTTCGCAGCAATGCGTGTTGCTGCGACCAGCGAGCCGCGCTCCACGCCGGCCATGAAGCTGTTGAATTCGAACGTGAGCAATCCCGTCTCGACCAGCGCGAGGCATGGCAGCGACAGCAGCACGTAGAACACGGTGAGCTTGAAGATCAGTCCGCGCAATTGCGGACGCAGGGGTTTCATGCGCGGGAATCGGGAGCGAGACTGATGGCTAGCATAGCCGGTAGGCGCCTACGCCAAGCAAACTTCCCCCTTCGCCTGCGAAGGGGGATTGAGGGGGATGCGCTCTTGCTCAGAACTCGTAGGCGAACCCCGCGTACACCATCCGCCCCGGCGCCGGATCGATGCCGCCGGAGAAAAACACGCGCGAGTAGTAGCGCTTGTCGGTGAGGTTCGACACGCCGCCGAGCAGACGCAGTTGCGGCAGCACCCAGTAGTCGGCGGAAAGATCGGCCACGGTGTACGACGGCACCTTCGCCGGCGTCAGGAATGGCGCGCCTGCGATCGCGTTTCCGTCCGACCAATACTGGCTGGCGACCGAAACCGCGGACAGCGCAACCTTCAGATGCTTGTCTTCGCGATAGGTGATGCCGGCGCGCGCCAGGTACTTGGGCGAGAACGCCGGCGTGTTGCCGATCTTGGTCGGATCGTTGGAGCGCGTGAACTTGGCGTCGAGCAGGGTCAGGTTCGCAAACACGGCCAGATTCTGCGAGGTATGCAGGTCGCGCGCCTGCAAAAAGTCGTAGGACACTTCGCCCTCGAAACCGCGGCTGCGCGTATCGCCGGTGTTGACGTTGATCGAGTTGCCCAGCGAAGAACCGCCGATGGACTGCGACTCGATGCGATCCTTGACGTTCACCTGGAACACGCTGACATCGTAGAACAGGCCGTGCAGCGGTGTGCCGTGCACACCGAGTTCGTAGTTGAGTACATGCGTCGGGCTCGGATCGTTCAGCGGCCCGGAATTGGTGCCGCCGAATGGCGAGCCGACGTCGAAGTAGCGCACCGGACGCCAGCCTTGCGAGACGTTGAAGTAACTCTCGTTCAGATGGCCGAAATCGTTGCCCACGCCGATGCCG
>JAFEEK010000463.1 GCA_018241165.1 Pseudomonadota bacterium | reverse complement strand
TGACCGAATCGCAGATGCTGAAAATCGACAACGACGCGTATGTGCTCAGCTATGTATCGAACATGCAGGGTAGCTGCACGGAAAATGGCCAGACCGAGGCAATGCCCAGCCCGGTTCGTGCAGCAACGATGTGGATCCGGAACGGCGACAGATGGCAGGCGGTTTTTCATGGCGAAAACGCGATCGTCGATCCCGGCGCGCCGTTGGCGAACAAGAAAAGCGCCCAGATCGGAAATGACGTTCACACCGCAAAAGACGTCGGCACGGGGGGCACGGCACATAATGCGGTCCGCGATCCGATCACCAGTGCGCTGTTGGCGGTCGACAATGCCGTGGAGGATGGGTGGATGCGGCACGATGCCGAAAAGATCAATGCCACGACCGCAAACGAGATTGCCTTCGTCGACATTTACGGTACGTTTACCGCGGACAAAGCCGCCACGGTAAAGGCGTGGACGAGCCCTCTATGCGAAGTCAGTGGCTACAACGTGGCGAATGCTGTTGGAACGTCCGTTTCGCCGACCGTCGGCATCCTGACGTTGACCGGAACGTACGTGGGGACCTGCGGCGGGCAGGATATCGGCGGACAAAAAATTTATGTCAATGAAATCTACGTGAAGGACGGCGGCGCCTGGAAATGGGCGTTCGGATTCAATTCGCTCAAGTGATTCGGCGGCGTCCTAAATTCCTGCCGACAATTCCTTGATCTCGCGATTCAATATCCGGTCGTTGTCGGAATAGTCGATCGGCACGTCGATCAGGTGCACGCCCGGCGTGTCGAGGCATTTGGCCAGCAGTGGCGCGAATTCGGCGACTGATGCTGGGCGATGTCCGTGCGCGCCGTAGCTTTGCGCGTAGGCGACGAAATCCGGATTGCCCATGTCCATGCCGAAGGTAGGGAACTTCATGTTCGCCTGTTTCCACTTGATCATGCCGTAGGCGTTGTCGCGCAACAGCAGGATCACGATGTCCAATTTCAGGCGTACCGCGGTTTCCAGTTCCTGCGAGTTCATCATGAAGCCGCCGTCTCCCGCCACCGCAACCACTTTTCGATTCGGATGCACGATCTTCGCGGCGATCGCCGACGGAAATCCCGCGCCCATCGTCGCCAGCGCATTGTCGAGCAGCAGCGTGTTCGGCTCACGGCAGCGGTAGTAGCGCGCGAACCAGATCTTGTACATGCCGTTGTCCAGGCACACGATGCCATTGGACGGCACCGTCTTGCGCACGTCGGCGACGAGGCGTTGCGGATAGATCGGCCAGCGCGCGTCGTCCGCACCTTGCGCCAGATGCGCGTCGAGGTGCTTGCGCACGGTCGTGAAGTAGGAAAAATCCCAGTGCGGGCACGGCGCGATGCGCTGTTTCATGCGCCACACCGAATTGCCGACGTCGCCGATCACCTCGATCTGCGGGAAGTACACGGTATCGACTTCGGCGCTGGCGAAGTTGACGTGGATCACCGTGCGCCGGCCGGTGCGCATGAAGAACGGCGGTTTTTCGATCACGTCGTGGCCGACGTTGATGATGCAGTCGGCATGTTCGATCGCGCGATGCACGAAATCGCCGTCCGACAGTGCCGCGTTGCCCAGCCACAATGGATGGGTTTCGTCGAGCACGCCCTTGCCCATCTGCGTGGTGAAGAACGGGATGCCGGTCGCATCGACGAATTCGCGCAGCATCTTGCTGCACAGCTTGCGATTGGCGGCTGCACCAATCATGAGTATCGGATGCTTGGCCGCGTTCACGGCCTCCACGGCGTGGGCGATGCTCTTCTCGTCGGCGATCGGACGGCGGTGATAACTCGCGTGGATCAGCGGTGCGTCGGTCGGATCGTGGGCGATGTCCTCGGGCAACTCCAGGTGCGTGGCGCCTGGGCGTTCTTCCTCCGCGCGGCGGAACGCTTCGCGCACGCGCGCGGGGATGTTGTCGGCGGAAACGATCTGCCGCGTGTACTTGGTCAGCGGCTTCATCATGTCGACCACGTCGACGATCTGGAAATGCCCTTGCTTGGACACCTTGATCGGCTTTTGTCCGGTGAGCATGAGCATCGGCATGCCGCCGAGTTCCGCATAGGCGGCGGCGGTGACGAAGTTGGTCGCGCCGGGTCCGAGCGTGGCCAGGCACACGCCGGCCTTTCCGGTGAGGCGCCCGTACGTAGCGGCCATGAAACCGGCGGCCTGCTCGTGGCGGGTCAGGATCAGTTTGATCGAGGAAGTGCGCAGCGATTCGAGCAGGTCGAGGTTTTCCTCGCCCGGAATACCGAACACGTAATGCACGTGCTCGGCTTCGAGCGCCTTGACGAACAGGTCGGAGGCCTTCATCGCGTTTCCCCATTTGATGTTTTCCGATTGTCGTCCGCAGCCAAGGCGGGCGTCAAATGCACGACAGCCTACCCGACAGCGCCGAACAGCGCGCCCAGGCCCGCCGTCACTGCCATTGCGATCGCTCCCCAGAACAGCACGCGCAGCGCGCCCTTCACGACACTGGCGCCGCCAGCGCTCGCGGCAAGGCCGCCGAGCAGGGTGAGCACGATCAGCGAAACCAGCGGCACGACGATGGTTACGGTTGATGGCGTCGCCACGAACAAGCTGAGCAGCGGCAGCGCCGCGCCAACGGCATAGGTAATCGCCGATGCGGACGCCGCCTGCAGCGGCCGCGCCTTCAGCGTTTCGGAAATGCCCAGTTCGTCGCGCAGGTGCGCGTCGAGCGCATCGTGCGCCATCAGCTGCGTGGCGACTTCGTTGGCAAGATGCGGTGTGAGGCCGCGTTTGGCGTAGATGTTCGCCAATTCCTTGTGTTCGGCGGCACTGTTGCTTTCCAGTTCCTTGCGTTCGGTCTCGGTTTCGGCCTCTTCCATGTCGGATTGGGAACTCACCGACACGTATTCGCCGGCCGCCATCGACATGGCGCCGGCGACGAGGCTGGCAACACCGGCGGTAAGAATCGATTCGCGCGAGGCATGCGCAGCGGCGACGCCGAGAATGAGGCTGGCGGTGGAAATGATGCCGTCGTTGGCGCCGAGCACGGCGGCGCGCAGCCAACCGATGCGTTGGGTGAAATGGTTTTCGTGATGGCGAGGGCGCATCGGTCAGTGCTCCGGATCGCGGACAAGCGAAATCTCGCCGTCGACGAGGCGCGCCGCGAAACGGATGACTTCACGCGCGGCGGCGGCGTTGCGCACGACGCTTCCGCTTTCGCGATCGACGAGGATGGCGTAGCCGCGTTGCAGTGTCGCCAGCGGACTGACCGCGTTCAACGCGCGCGCCAGCTCACTGAGTTGCAGTTCGCGCGCGCGCAGGCGATGTGCGAGTTGCACGCGCATGCGCTCGATGCCGATGCGCAGGGTATCGGCATGCCGCGCCAGCGTACTGGCTGGATGCAGGCGATGCAGGCGCGCCTCCAGGTTGGCAAGTCGTTCGCCGCCCAGGCGCAGGCGTTGTCGCGGGTGTTGCGCGCGCAATCGGGCCAGCGCGTGATCGCTGCGCTGCGCATGCGCATGCAGATGGTGGCGAACCCACTGGTCCAGTCGCGCGCGGACGTGATTCAGGGCGCGCAGGATTTCATTCGCGTCCGGTACCAGCAGTTCCGCCGCAGCCGACGGCGTTGGCGCACGCAGGTCGGCGGCGAAGTCGGCGATGGTGAAATCGATCTCGTGACCGATGGCGCAGACGACCGGAATCGGACAGGAACGAATCGCGCGCGCGAGCGCTTCGTCGTTGAACGCCCACAAGTCTTCCAGCGAACCGCCGCCGCGGGTGAGCAGCAGCACGTCGTGGCGGCGTGCTGTCGATGCGGCGGCGAGTGCAGCAACGATTGCCGGCGGCGCTTGATTGCCTTGCACCGGCACCGGCAGGATTTCGATCTGCGCCAACGGAAAACGCCGTGCAATCACGCTGAGCACGTCGCGAATCGCGGCGCCGGTGGGCGAGGTGATGATGCCGATGCGCCGCGGCAGTTTGGGAATCGGGCGCTTGCCGGCGGGATCGAACAGGCCTTCGGCGGCAAGCCTTGCCTTGAGTTCTGCAAAGGCGCGCAGCAAGGCGCCTTCGCCGGCTTCTTCGAGGTGTTCGACGATCAGCTGGAATTCGCCGCGCGCCTCGTACAAGCCGACGCGCGCGCGCGCCAGCACGCGCATGCCATCGGCCGGCTTGAAGCGCAGCCAGGTGCTTTTCGGTTTGAACATCGCACAGCGTACCTGCGCCTGCGCATCCTTGAGGCTGAAATACAGATGTCCGGAAGCGGGCCGCGAAAAATTGGAAATCTCGCCCTCGACCCAGATCAGCGGAAACGCATCTTCGAGCAGTTCGCGCGCCTGGCGCACGAGCTGGCTTGGGGAAAAAACTTCCCGCTCCGCGGATTGGACGGCAGGCGATTCGCGCATGGGATGAAACGGAAGGAATGGATCACGAGAGTACTCCGCACGCAGCGGGAATGCCAAATGCGATTTTCGCGGCGCCGTGGCGACCGGTTATAGTAGCGGCATGTCCGAAACTTCCCCGTCGCCGGCGGCGCGCGAATCCTGCACTGGCGACCGCGCCTTGCGCCAGCGCACGCAAGCGTTCGTTCGCGATTGGCGCGCCAGCATCGGCCGGCAATGGCAGACCGACCAGGCCGGCGCGCTGTACGAGGAACTCGAGAAACTGGCGGAACTGTGCGAAGCGCAGGGCGATGCGGATGTCGCCGATCCGGTTCTGGAACTGACTGCCTACCTGTGCACGTTCGTGGATCGCAACAGCAGGCCGAACCCGGCGCAGCTACAGGGTCTGGAGCGCCTGGTCGAACAGCTGGCCGCCGCCAGCGGCGAAAAACCCGCGCGCCGCGCGTCGAACAAGCCGGCCATGGCGGTCGAATCCGCGCACCGGCAGGTGTTTTATCTGCGCCAGAATCCGCACGAGATTTCCGGACTGGCCGCGCGCCTGGGCCAGCAGGGCGCAATCGTGCGCCCGTTCGATGAGCGCGACGCATTGTTGCAGGCATTGGATGAGGCCAGCCCCGACGTATTGCTGATCGACGAAGGCTTTGCCGTTGAGGTCAATACGGTTGTCGAGGCCGCCCAGCGGCTACGGCCTGCGCACAAGGAGCCGGCCCTGTGCGTGGTGCTGGCGCAAGCCACGGATTTGTCGCGCACCCTGTTCGCGCAGCGTGCCGGCGCGGACGCGGTCGTCGTCGAGCGCGATCCGATCGCGCTGTCCGCGCAGGTCGATGCGCTTCTCGCCCAACGCCGTGCGCTGGGTTATCGCGTGTTGATCGTCGAGGACGACCGTGGACAGGCGAAGTTCTGCGAATCGATCCTGCGCCATCGCGGCATGCTCACGCGCGTGTGCGAGGATCCAGCGGGCGTTCCGGCCGCGCTGTCGGAGTTCAAGCCGGACCTGGTGCTGCTCGACCTGTACCTGCCCGGCAGCAATGGCATCGAAGTGGCGCAGCGCATCCGCGAGTCGGGCAATGCGTTCCTGCCGATCGTGTTCCTGTCCGGCGAGCTCGATCCGGATTTCCGCTTTGACGCCATCCGCATGGGCGCGGACGACTTCATCACCAAGCCGGTCAAGCCCAAACACCTGGTCACGGCGGTGGAAAGCCGCATCCATCGCACGCGCCAGCTCCTCAACACGCACGGGGAGGGACGTGGCGAGCGGCGTGGCATGCTGTCCGGCCGCGATGTGCTGGCAGGCGAAGTACTGCGTGCGGCGCAGGATGAATCCGACCGTTGCCCGGCGCTGGCGCTGATCGCGGTCGACGATGCGCAAGACGTATTGCTCCGCTGCGGATTCGTTGCGGCAAGTGCGCTCGGCCAGCAACTGGCGACCGCCCTGGCGGGAGAAATTCACGGCCAGCGCACCTTGTGCGCATGGGGTGAGCTGAAGTTTCTGGTGCTTGTGCATGCGGACGATCAACTGACCTTGCGCGAGCAGCTCGAGACACTGCGACGCAAGCTCGATGAGCGGTCGTGGCTTTCCGAACGCACGCCCGTTCACCTGCACCTGAGCCTGGGCTGCGTGCGTTTGCATCCGCAGCTTGCGGGTATCGATGCAGCACTCGATCGCGTGCGCGCGCTGCTTGCCAACGCCCGGGCCGCAGGTGGTGCACGCTGCGAATTCGATTTGCGCGAGACCGGCAGCCAGGACGGTGAAGACCCGCAGGTGCGCCTCGTGCGCGCATTGTTGCGCGCACCGAGCGCGCGTGGAACGGCCCAGTTCGAGTTTCAGCCATTCGTGCCGCTGGTCGGGCAAATCGCCGGGCAATACGAGGTGCGCATGGCGCTGAAGCCGCCGAAATCGCGCCAGGACCTGCTGTTGCAGCGCGACGACTGGCTGCCGATTGCACGCAAGCTGGACATGGTCGGGCATGCAGACCGGCACCTGTTGCGCGGGGTGATCGAGCGCGTTCGCGAAAGGCACGTCAGCGGCGAGGATCTGCGCCTGTATTTGCCGGTCGCTGCATCGAACCTTTTCGACCCGGCTTTCGCGCCATGGCTTGCAGCCGAGTTTGGCGCACACGCAGTGCCAAGCCATGCCCTGGCCCTGGAGTTCGAAGCCGACGAAGTGCGCGCCGAACCGGTGCGCTTGCATGCCGTGTTGGAACATGTGCAGCGCGTCGGCGTGCGCCTGGCCTTGAACGTCGGCGCCGACCCTGGCGCCGATCACGGAAAGCTGCTCGCGCTCGATGCGTTTGGCGTGGTCAAGTTTGCGCGCGCCGGTGAAGCCGACAGCGCGCCCGATGTCGCCTGGGAGGCGTGGTCGAAAGCCATTGCCGAAGCGCGTTCGCTGGGCAAGATCGTCGTGGCTACCGGCGCCGCCGGCATGGCGGATATCGGCGTGCTTCTGCGCATGGGCGTGCACTATGCGCAGGGCGAAGCGCTCAGCGGCTGGCTGGCCGAATGGACCTTCGACTTCGACGAGGCGGTACTGTAGCGCCGATCAATCCGGCGCCACAGTTGTAGAAGCGGCCTTGCCGTCGTTGGCGGTTCGTGTGGCCGGCAGCACGCGCTGATTTTCCGGCGCCTCGTCCACGAACCAGGGTTTGCCGTCCTTGTCCAGGTACAGGCGCTGCATCTCGTCCAGATGGAAGGGGCGCGAGCCGATGCGGCCGAACACGGCGATCTGGTTGCCGGATTCGTCCACGCCACGGTCGCGTTCGAGGCCGCGCGACAGCGACAGCGCCGGATGTTTGGTCGGATACCAGGCGATGAGTTGCGGCTTGGGTTCCGGAGAAAAGCCGTAGAAGTTCGGCTGTGACTCGGGGCTGGTGAGCTGGATCACCTTGAGGCCGTTCTTGCCGTCGGCGACGTAAGCGAACAGCGATGCGTTCGTCGTGCCGACGACGACATCGCGCGCGTCCGTCATTTTCCCACCCGCATTGAACATCTGGTAGACGAACGGATGCTCGGGCCGGGTCACGTCGATGATGGCGATGCCATCGGCGCCATCGGCGACGTAGGCGTAGGTGCGCGCCACGTGCAGCTTGTGCGCATCGCGCAACGGCACGAAAGCCGATGCGACTTCAGCGGGTTTGTCGCGATGGGTCACGTCGACGACATGCAGCCCGTCCTTTGCGGTCACGAACAGATAGCGGAACTGCACCTGCGCGGCCTGTGCGCCGGCGATCGCGATCGTGGCCAGGTATTTCGGCTTGAGCGGATCGGTCATGTCGAGCACGACCACGCCCTTGTCGGTGGACACGTAGAACGTGTCGCCGGCGATGGCGAGGTGGCGCGCGCCATCGAGCACGCCGTTCTCGTTCCAGGTGAGCTGGCGCTTCAAGAAATTGTTGCGCGGCTCGCCGTCGGCCAGGGTTTCGATGTCGGTCGCGATCAGGCCTTCTACCGCATCGGTGATGAACGCGTACTTGTAGATCGGCGCCATCGGCTGTTCTTCGTTGTCCTTGCGCATCAACTCGCCGGTGTTGCGATTCGGCGCGACCGGCTGCGTGGTGGCGAGCACGACGCAGGTCGCGTTCTTGCTGGCGATGTGCGTGTCCTGGCCGAGCGGCGAGAACGGCGCAGTGACGAGCTTTTCGGAAAAGCCCTTGTTCGCGACACTGGCCACGTCGTACACGCGCATGCCCTTGGCGCCTTCGGCCACGTACAGGTATTCGCCGCGCAGTTGCAGGCACTGCGCGTCGCCGGCGTTGTGTTCTGCGGCGTGCTGCAATTTCTGGCCGCGGCCTTCGTGGGCCTTGTACCAGTCGGGGTACGCATACTTCTGCAGATAGCTGCCGATCACGGCCTGCGGCTCATCCCATTCGGTGACCTGCACCGCGCCGACGCCGCCGTTCTCGCCGACCCAGGCGTGGTAGCCGATGAAGTCGACGAACTTGGTGCCGAGCAACAGCAACTGCGCCATGATCGCGTTGTTGTCGTTGGCTTTCGACAGGTGGCAATCGTCGCACTGCTTGGTTTCGGTCTTGCGTTCGGTGTGCGGGTAATGCGGTGCGAATGCCTGCGACGAGAAACCCGCCGCCGAAATCGGTGGTTGTTGTACGTAGATCTTCTCGCGGTTGATGTTGGTCGAGGACAGCACCAGCGCCGAGGACGAGCGCACCGGGGCGATCTTGTGATCCTTGACGTCGCCGTGCACGCCGAGCTGGAACATCTGGTCGCGCGCGACCTGCGGGTTGTAGGTGGCGAAGTTGCGCGTGGAACCGCCTTCGTACTTGTGCCGTTCGGTCTTCCAGTTCGCCTGGATCGGCAGATGACATCCGCCGCAGCTGGTCGTCCACGAGGTGTGGCAGGCGTAGCAAAGCATCTTGTCTTCGTTGTGCGCGCGCTGCGCCTTGGGCACGTCCGCGCCGAATTTCATGGCATCGGGATCGTCGGACACGGTGTGCGCCTGCGTCGCCTTGGCGTCGTACATCGGCGAGGCCGGATTCGCGCTGTCCTTGACCAGGGTCATCGTCCATTCCAGTCCCGGCGTCACTGCCGAGCGCTGGATCAACTTGTCGCCGACCCACTCGAAGCGCTTCTTGCCGTCCGGATTGCGGATCAGCAACAGATCGCGGCCGTAGGGCGGGGCGGCGGGGCCTGACGTTTTCAACGTCGGATACGCATCCACGGTGCCGTGGCAATCCTGGCACTGGATCTCGACCGCGCCCATGACTTCGGCCTTGACGTAGCCGTTGCCGTGGTTGTCCTGGGCGAAGTGGCAATCCACGCACTGCATGCCGGCATCGACGTGAATCGATTGCAGGTGCACGGCCTTCCTGAATTTTTCCGGATCGTCGTTGGCGACGACAGCGCGGTTCTTGTCGAGCAGGTCGCCCTTGCGGTCGCGCGCGTACACGGCGCGGAAGTTCCAGCCGTGGCCGTGGTAGTCGGCGAATTGCGTATCCTTCAACTGCGGATTGAGCAACGACACGTCCTTCGAAAAGTTCGGATCGCCCCACTTGCCGCGGATCGCCGCTTCTTCCGGATTGCGATCGAGGATCTTGCGCTGTTCTTCGGCGCTTGGGTATTTCTGCTGCTTGGGCCACATCGAAGCGGCGTCGGACTCGTAATCCCACATCGTGTAACCGAGCATGGTGTTGATGAACATGTTCGGCTGGTGCATGTGGCAGATCATGCACTGGCTGGTGGGGATGCGGCGCGTGAACTCGTGCTTGATCGGATGGCCGGATTCGGAATGCGAAATCGTCGGGTCGGCTTCCTGCGACTGTCCGGTATTGCCGTACTTGGCGTAAATCGCCGAATGGAATGTGTCGCGGTCGTTGGCGTAGACGACGTGGCAGGCCGAGCAGCCGGAGGAACGGTAATCGCCGGGGTTGTCGTTGGTGCCGAGCATCCAGATGAAGGGATCGTTCAGGCGCGTCTTGGTGATGTTGAGCACCGGGATCGCCACGCGCGAACCGGTTCCCGGACCGCGGTTGGATTGCTTGAGGTCGGGCCGGCCGGGCTCTTCCAAACGCTGGATCTTGCCGGCTTCGTCAGGCAGGCCGATTTCCGGGAACAAAGTGCCGATGTTGCGGCCGCCGCGTTCGAATACGCGGAAGATGTCGCCCGGCGGCGTGGTTTCCCACGATGGCAATGGATAGATTTTCGGCAGCACGTTGTGCGCCCACGGATTGCCGTCCGGTACGGCGGGGCTGGCCGTCGCGGCGGGCTTGCCGTCCAGCGTGTAGGCTTCGCCAAGAATCGAATGCTTGTAGGGCAGGATGCCGTTGTTGTACGCACCCGCGCCCCAGAACATCGCGGCATTCGCCATCAGGCTTTTTTCGTTGGCCTGGATCTCGGGCAGGTGGCAGGCGCCGCAGGCGAGCGTGGCCGCGCGCAGGTCGCCGGGATTGACGAAGCGCACGAACTCGGGCGATTCGCGCGTCCACCAGGTGAAGCTGCCCTTGGCGTTGGCACTGGTTTTCCACTTGTCCGGAAAGCGCGGCAGCACGTGCGCCTTGTCCATGGCCGCCTGATACGCCGCCGACCAGTCGCGCTTGTCGTGTTGCGCATCGGCGTCGTAACTCTCGCCTGCCGGCGTGTTTACGCCGGCATCGCCGCCGTGGCAATCGGTGCAACCGAGCACGACACCGCCCGCCGGATGCATGGTCTTGCGATCGGATTTCGTGTGGCATGAAACACAGCCGCCGGATTTCGCGTCGGCCTCTTCCAGAGTCTGGAACGCAGGAGCAGGCGGCGCCGCGGCGTAGGTGCGCAGGACCGGTTGTTCCTCTTCGTTGGCGGTCGCCTGCGGCAGCGCCAGCGCGAGCAACACAACCGCCGCCGCGATTGACGTCAGGACCGGGATCCGCCGCAATGCGTGCGTGCGAGAGGAATTTTCAGGAGACGATTCTGGGGCCGCATGCGTCATGTCGGCATCTCAATAAGTGAATACGATATTGCCGAGCACCGCGTAGTAGGCATTGTGCCTGGTGCCGTAGAGGTTCTTCGTGCCTTCGCCGGCGAACAGCGCCGAGCCGGACAGACGGAAGACGATATTCTGCGTCTGGAACGGCCGGAATATCCACGCAAGCGATGCATCCGTGCCGATGCTGCGCGAAATCGGCGCAGCCGCGCGCAGCGTCTCCAGCGTCGAGGTGTTGTCGAACCACAACTGGTTGAGGTTGCCCGATACCCGCGACTGCGGCGTGAGGTCAAAGTCGGCGCCAATGCCGAGCAGGCGCAAACCGGGGTTCTCGAAGTTGGACTGGCCTTGTTCCTTGCTCGAGCGCAAGTCGGGGATCAGCGAATTGCCGCCGTGCAGCGCCACGCCGCCGCCGCCGATCAGTGGAATCGCCTGGCTGATCCAGTAACTGGTGTCGGCGCCGGCGAAGATCGGGTTTTCGAACACGGAGTCGAAGCCCTGCGCCTTGTCGTCGTAGGGATTCTTGTCGCCGGAGGCATAGGCCATCGAACCGCGCACGCGGATCCAGTCGAAATCCATCGACGCTTCGGCGGCAAGAAAGCCCGCGCGAATCTGTTCGGATTTGTCGACGAAGATGCCGTGATCCTGGTGACCGAGGGCGCCGTAGGCAGAAACAGTAAGGTTCAGGCGGCCGAAGTGGCCGTCGCCGTTGTAGCCCAGGTAGACGACATCGTAGGCGCGCAGGCGCTCGAGTCCGATCGCGGCGGGACGCTGGATGAAACCGTTCGAATCGTAGAAGCGGTCGTCGCGATTGTGGTTGTACAGGATGATGCCCTGCGAGGTGAAGCCGAGCACGGGCGCATCCTGCCGATACAGGTTGAAAACCAGGATGTCGTCGTGACGCGGCGACTTGGTGACGTCGTTGAGGCCGGAGTTGAGGTCTTTCTCCAGGCGCCGGAAATAGGCGAGGTTGTACTGCCAGCGGTTGTCGTCGCGATTGCCGAAGAAGCGCACGCCGAGCTGGCTGTCCTGGAACAGGAAACCGCGGAAGTCGCTCGAGAACGGCTGGATGCCGATGCGTACTTCGTCGAAGTCGTAACGCGCGTCGACCGTGCGCAGGTCCTTGAGGTAGAAAAGTTCCTGCACGCCGATGAAGCCATCGTCGCGCGTCTTGCCCAGGCGCGGGTCGACCTGCAGTGCACGCACCTCATCCACATCGACGCGGTTGTAGTTCAGCGCCAGCGTCGCCTTGAATTCGTAGTCGGGCGGCTTGAACGTCGTGTCGCCCTTGTAGTAATCGGCGCTCAGGATCAGGTTCGTGGCAAACACGTTTTGCCGGACCCGGCCCAGGGTGTCGTTTGCGCCGGGTTGCGAGGATGCCTGCGGTCCGACCGGTGTCGGCACCGTGCGCGGTTGCAGGATGGTGTCGGAAATGACGTTGATCGAAAGGAATCGATCCTTGCCGTCGATGGGCTTGTCGCCCTTCCATATGTTCTGGTTGTAGGGGTCGTACCAGGGATACTTGAA
>JAFEEK010000462.1 GCA_018241165.1 Pseudomonadota bacterium | reverse complement strand
ACGAATGGCGTGGGCGGCGCGCTGCACTATCGCGCCTTCGTCACCCGCCATCCGGCGCAGATCCTGATCTATGACGGCAGTGCCACCAGCCACGTCAACTCGTCGCCGCACCTGCGCCAGTTCGACGCGAGCCTGGAAAAGGCCGGCCATCACGTCAATGTGGTCGAAACGCCCGACGCGCTCGCCAAGGCACTGACCGCGCACCCCTACGACGTGGTCATCACGTTTGGCGGCGATGTGTCGGCGATCCAGGCGCAGCTGGCCAGCACTTCGCGCAAACCGGCGCTGATTCCGGTGTTCCCGCGCGGCGACGCCGCCGCAGAACGCGCGCAATACCCGTTGGCGCTGAACGACAACGCCAACGTGAATCAGTATCTGAAGACCATCGAACAGACCATGACGGCGCGCGGCTCATAAGCCGCCGTCGATCCTGCAGCAACGCCGTCCATGCGGGCGGCGCCAGGAACAGTGTTGCTTTCAATCGGGAGGAACGACCGTGTTCAAACAAATGACGATGCTGGCTCTGGGAATCGCCGCCGCCCAATCGCTGTGCGCACAGGAAGTGAATGTGCCGGCATCTCCAAATTTGTCGCCTTCCGAGTATGCGGCGGGGCAAGGCTCGATCGGGGTCGAGGTCACCAATGCCTATTACCACGGCGACTTCGACGGCCCGGCCGGCAAGGATTCCGGCGACTTGCGCTTTCTCGCCTACCAGCTCAATGCCAGCTATTTCGTTGCCGACGGCTGGGAGATCCGCGCCAGCGTGCCTTACATTAAGGCCAAGTTCAGCGGCAGCCCGTTTGCGCAGCAATTTGCCCATCCGGTGCTGTCGTGTCTCACTCCCCAGGGACCGACGCCCGCCTGCCGGCCAAACCTGACCGACGACGGCAACTACCACGGCGCACTCCAGGACTGGGATGCCGGCCTGCGCTACCACTTCGACTATGACGGCACCCAGATCGCGCCCGGCTTCGACCTCGTCGTTCCCACCCACAACTATCGTTATTACGGCACCAGCGTCGGCGAGCGCAACACCAAGTTGGGCATCGGCGTCGAGGTGTCGCACCAGTTCGATTTCAGCAACTTCTTCTACCAGGCCTATTACGAATACTTCTTCAACACCCCGCACATCGGCTACAACAACAACTACAACAAGGCGGGATTGAACGTGGGCTATTTCTTCTCGCCGCAGTTGAGCGCGAAACTCATCACCGATTTGAAAATCGGCAACGGCATCACCGATCAGGAAATCGGCGGGCCGCCGGCGCTGAATCCGATCTGGCTCAACCACGACCGCATCCGCCTGCAGGATCACGGCATCGTCGGCGGCGCCGTCGACTACGTGTTTGGCCATCACTACGACGTGCAGGCAACGCTGGAACACGCCGTATGGGGCCATTCCAACGGCGATTTGAAATACGAGGCCGATGTAAGGCTGACGCGGAGTTTCTGACGACGCGCTGCTTTCACACCCGACAAGCCCCGGCCAAAAAGCCGGGGTTGTTTTTTCTGGACTGTCTTGTCTTCGTGTAATCCTTTCCCGCAACTCCGGAATGTAGTGATGGTTACCAGCCACTGCTTCCGGAGGACATCATGCGATACCTGATCGCCATTCTTTCAGCGTTTGCGCTTTGCGCAATTTTGTATGCGATTCCGTCGCAGGCACAACCCAATTCGCTATCGGTAACCCTGCAACTCGCCGGACTGCCTGGGACGATTACCCTGTGCCGAGATCCGGCAGCAGGCCAGAATGGCACCGACGAGCAATGGTCGGTCCCGATAGATGTAGACAGCAATCCCAACACGCCGACCGGAAGCAATGCCATTCCGGGCGCGGAAGTCGTACTCCTTGCAGAGACACTTCCCCAGTACCCCGGTTGCCAGCCCACCAGCGCCGTTACCGCAAACAGCATCATTGCGGGAGTTCTGGTCTGGAATGCTGCGCAAAACAACTACATCGACAGCGGCCAATCCGCCATCATTTCCATCGGAATGAATTCGTTCACCATCGTAACCGACATTTCCGGGGTGCTGGGCAATCTGAGTACGGCTTCCAAATACTTTGCGGCCAGTATGGGAAGCTATTCGGTCACGGGGTCTGGAGCAACCAGCACTTTCGACAACACGAACGAAATCAGCATCGACAACAGCGTCACAAGTACCGCCGGGAATGTGCAAAATTGCGTAGCGCCCGGATGCAACAGTTCGTCATCGTGGTATCCGCTGGTCGACCTCGTCGGCCTCAGTTCAAGCACGACCTCGCCACTCCCCTCACCGCCCCCGCCACCCCAGCCCCCTCCGCCATTCGGCGCGAACACCGTGGACGCAGAGTTCGATCTCACGTCGCTGCCAGCGAGTGTCAATATGTGTCCAGGCAACCGATCGGGTTACGGCTACGACCTGATCTGGATCGCGGGCATGAACTACAACACGACACTTGGAGCCTACGAAACACTCATTACCGCGCATACGCCTATGGTGTATGGATGTGGTGGCATCCTGTCGCTGGCGCCACTGTACGGCACGCTATTCCACATGGATCCCAACAACCCCACGAACGGCTACACATCTGTCACCAGCCTGCCGGTCACGGTGGATACGGCGCACGGCAAGATTCTCGTTCAGGCGGATCGCACGAATCCGTATCTTGCCGCGCTGTCTTCCAGCACACTTGTGAAGTACTTCACTTACGAGGAGGTTAGTACTTCCGCCACAGGCGACTTCTCGCCAATCGGTCTCGCCGCCGGTTTGTTCCAGACCTATCCGCAGGACACGGGTTCGCAGTTCAATTTCGGCAGCAGCTTCATCACCCCAAGCAACAACGTCTGCACGTCAAGCAGCAGTTGCACATCCCCGGCATACCCGCAAATCGATCTGATCAGCGGCACAATGCATATGGACGACTACATTTTCCGCAACGGCTTCGATCCGTAACCCGCACGTCAAGTCTTGCCCGCATCCGGCACGGGGGCTAACCTGCAAGGGTAGCCCCCATGATTCCTTCCTTCGTCCACCTTCGCGTCCACAGCGAGTACTCGCTGGTCGATTCGACCCTGCGTCTGCCGGACAAGCCCGAATACGGCGATCCGGCGAAGGCGAAGCGGCCGAATGTGATCAGCCGCGCCGTGCAAATGGGTTTGCCGGCACTGGCGCTGACCGACGAGGGCAACCTGTTCGCGCTGGTGAAGTTCTATCGCGCGGCGGAGGCGAACGGCGTCAAGCCCATTGCCGGCGCGGATTTGTGGATCGCCGGCGCCGATGCCAATTCACCTTCGCGCCTGACGTTGCTGTGCCAGAACCGCGAAGGCTACCTGCATCTGTCGCAGCTCATCTCGCGCAGCTACACGCAAGGACGGCACGGCGATCGCGCGCTGGTCGATCCGGCGTGGTTCGACGGACACAGCACGGGCCTGATCGCGCTGGCCGGGCGCGACAGCGACATCGGTCGGCAGCTCATCGCTGGCAAGCACGATGCCGCGCTGGGCTGCGCGAGTGAATGGCTACGGTATTTCGAGGATCGCCTGTACCTGGAACTCACGCGCTGCGGCCATGCCGATGAAGCCGCGTTCATTCCCGCCGCGCTGCGACTTGCCGCCGACGCCGATTGCACTGTGGTCGCAACCAACGACGTGCGCTTCGGCGCGCGCGAGGATTTCGACGCGCACGAGGCGCGCGTGTGCATCCACCAGGGCCGCCTGCTCAACGATCCCAAGCGGCCGCGCGATTACTCGCCCGAGCAGTACTTGAAGTCTGCGGAAGAAATGGCTGCGCTGTTCGCGGATATTCCCGAGGCGCTGGAAAACAGCGTGGAAATCGCCAAGCGCTGCAATCTGGAAATGAAATTCGGCGAATATTTCCTGCCGGCATTTCCAGTTCCGGCGCAGGCCGACGAGAAAACGTTCATCCGCGATCAGGCGCACACCGGTTTGACTGCGCGCTTGGCCAAGCACGGCGCCGCAGCGGGATTCGCGCCATCCGACTACGCAAGTCGCCTCGACGTCGAGCTCGACACCATCGTCAAAATGGGATTCGCCGGATACTTTCTGATCGTCGCCGACTTCATCGGCTGGGCGAAGCAAAACGATATTCCGGTCGGACCGGGACGCGGTTCGGGCGCAGGTTCCGTGGTCGCCTGGGCACTAGGGATTACGGATCTGGATCCTTTGCGCTACGGATTGCTGTTCGAGCGATTCCTCAATCCCGAACGCGTATCCATGCCCGACTTCGACGTCGATTTCTGCATGGATCGGCGCGACGAAGTCATCGACTACGTCGCGCAAAAATACGGCCGCGAGAAAGTCAGCCAGATCATCACCTACGGCACGATGGCGGCCAAGGCCGTGTTGCGCGACGCCGGCCGCGTGCTCGGCATGGGCTACGGCCAGGTCGATTCCATCGCCAAGCTCATTCCGCTCAAACCCGCCGATCCGTTGAGTCTGGACGATGCGCTGGGATCGAGCGAGCGCTCGCGCCGTGAATCCGACCGCATCGTTCCCGAATTCAAGCAACGCTACGAATCCGAGGACGAGGTGCGCGAGCTGGTCGATCTCGCGCGCCGCATCGAGGACCTGGTGCGCAATGCCGGCAAGCACGCCGGCGGCGTGGTGATCGCGCCGAGCGCACTGACCGATTTCGCGCCGCTGTACTGCGAAGATGGCGGCGACGGCGTCGTCACCCAGTTCGACAAGGACGACGTCGAATCCGTGGGCCTGGTCAAGTTCGACTTCCTCGGCCTGCGCACGCTCACGATCATCGATTGGGCGGTGAAGGCCATAAACAAAAGTCGCGCCGAAACATCGCCCCCATCCGGCCCTGCGGGCCACCTTCCCCCGCAAGCAGGGGAAGGAAAAACGCTCGACATCACCGCCATCCCCCTCGACGACCCGCGCGTGTTCGCGCTGTTCCAGAACGCGCAGACCGCCGCGGTGTTCCAGTTCGAAGGCGGCGGCATGCAGCGCCTGCTCAAGGAAGCCAAACCCGACCGCTTCGAAGACCTGATTGCACTCAACGCCTTGTACCGGCCGGGGCCGATGGACCTGATCCCCAGCTTCGTCGCGCGCAAGCACGGGCGCGAAGCGGTGACGTACCCGGATCCGCGCGTGGAACCCATCCTGAAAGAGACCTACGGCATCATGGTCTATCAGGAACAGGTCATGCAGATGGCGCAGATCGTCGGCGGCTACACGCTCGGCGGCGCCGACCTGCTGCGCCGCGCGATGGGCAAGAAGATCGCCGCCGAGATGGCCAAGCATCGCGTCGTCTTCGGCGAGGGCGCGTCGAAAAACGGCGTGATCGAACACAAGGCCGACGCGATCTTCGACCTGATGGAAAAATTCGCCGGCTACGGTTTCAACAAGTCGCACGCCGCCGCGTATTCGCTGGTCGCCTACCAGACCGCGTGGCTGAAAGTGCACTACCCCGCGCAATTCATGGCGGCGGTGCTGTCCAGCGACATGGACAACACCGACAAGGTCGTCGTCTTTTTGAATGAAGCGCGCGCGCTTGGCCTGACCGTGCAACCGCCGGACGTCAACGCATCCGGCTACATGTTCGATGCGACCGACGCAAAAACCATCCGCTACGGACTCGGCGCAATCAAGGGCGTCGGCCGCAACGCAGTGGAAAACGTCGTGCAGGCGCGTAGCGGCGCCTTCGTCGACCTCGCCGATTTTTGCCAGCGCGTGGATGGCCAGAAGGTCAACAAGCGCGTGCTCGAAGCATTGATCCTTTCCGGCGCGATGGACGCGCTCGGCACGAACCGAGCCAGTCTGATGGCGCAGCTTCCCGAATGTTTGCGTGCCGCCGAGCAGGCCGCGCGCGACGCCGAAGCCGGGCAGAACGACATGTTCGGTGCAGCGAGCGCAACACCCGCGCCGCGTCTGAAATTGGCGGACGTTTCCGAGTGGCCGCCCGAACAGCGCCTCGCCGGCGAGCGCGACACGCTCGGGCACTATCTGTCCGGTCATCCGACCCTGCTCTGGCGCGACACGCTAACGCAACTGGCGACCTGCCCGATAGGAGAAATCGGCCAGCGTTACCAGCCGCCGAAACCGCGCGCGGACGACGATGGCAATCGTTTTCGCCGGCCGCCGGAGACGCAATGGGTCGTCGCCGGCCAGCTCGCCGACCTGCGCAAGCGCGGCACCGACCAGGCCTTCGTGCAACTTGAGGATTGGAGCGGCCGCATCGAGGTCAGCCTGTTCCGCGAAGCTTTCGTCGAATTCGCGCCGCTGCTCACGCGCGACGCCATCCTCGTCGTCGAAGGCGGACTCGCCTGGGACGATTTCGCCGGTGCGCTGCGCCTGCGCGCGCGGCGCGTGCTCACCCTCAACGAGGCCTGCGAACGACAGGCGAAATTGTTGCGTATCAAATGCAACGGCATCGGCGCGGATTTTCTTCCTGCCCTGCACGCCACGCTGGCAGGCTACCGCGGCGGGCAGACGCCACTGCGCGTGCAATACGCCAACACTGCGGGCAGTGCGGAAATCGAACTCGGCCCGGAATGGCGTGTGCGCGCCACCGCCGACCTCAAGCGCAGTCTCGACGCGATGCCAGGCGTGAAATCGACCGACTGGGTGCTCGGCCGCGCGGGTAGCGCCTGAGGTCAATTTATTCTGTTTGACGTATTACGTTTTCCGTAATATCATTTTGCCATGGTACGGAGCTTTTCCTGCAAGGACACGCGTCTTCTGTACGAAGGCGGGGATCCACCGAGGTTTCGCGCCATCAAGGACGTGGCAATCCGCAAGCTGTCGCAACTCGACGCGGCACATACCCTGGAGTTTCTACGCTCGCCGCCCGGGAACCAACTTGAACTGCTGAAACACGACCGCAAGGGCCAGCACAGCATCCGCATCAACCGGCAATGGCGAATCTGTTTTTTATGGACGATGGCCGGCCCCGAGCACGTCGAAATCGTCGACTACCATTGAGAAAAACATGAACCCACCCGTCAATCGCATGCGCCCCGTCCATCCCGGTGAAGTCTTGCGCGAAGACTTCCTGGCGCCGCTTGGCATGAGCGCAAATGCTCTGGCGGTTGCGCTCGGCGTTCCGGCCACGCGAATCCATGAAATCGTCAATGAGCGTCGCGGTGTTTCTGCCGATACCGCGCAGCGACTGGCGCGCTATTTCGGCGGCGACGCCCTATCCTGGCTCAACCTTCAGGCAAATCACGACCTGAAAACGTTGCCTACGCGCGATGAGATCGCACGTCGAATTGAGCCACGCGCAGCTTGATGGGAGAGCGGTCGGTCTTGCCGCTATAATCGGCGGCCTTGCGCCTAGTGCGCCCCACCCCGCCGCGCATGAACCCCAACTTCCTCGACTTCGAACAGCCCATTGCAGAACTGGAAGGCAAGATCCAGGAGCTGCGCCATGCCAGCCATGGCCAGGCGTTCAACATCGAGGACGAAGTGCGCAAGCTGCGCGACAAACTCAAGCGCAAGACCGCGGAAATCTTCAAGGACCTCACGCCCTGGCAAATCGCGCAACTGGCACGGCACCCGGCACGGCCATACACGCTCGATTACGTGCAGACGATCTGCTCGGAGTTCCACGAACTCGCCGGCGACCGCGCCTACGCGGACGACGCCGCCATCGTCGGCGGCCTCGCGCGCATGGACGATCGCGCAATCATGGTGATCGGCCAGCAGAAGGGCCGCGACACCAAGACCAAGATCAAGCGCAATTTCGGCATGCCGCGCCCGGAAGGCTACCGCAAGGCGCTGCGCCTGATGCAGATGGCCGAACGCTTCGGCCTGCCGATCCTCACCTTCATCGACACGCCCGGCGCCTATCCCGGCGTCGGCGCCGAGGAACGCGGCCAATCCGAGGCGATCGCGCGCAACCTGCTGGAGATGTCGCAACTGCGTGTGCCGATCGTCTGCACCGTGATCGGCGAAGGCGGCTCCGGCGGCGCGCTCGCGATCGGCGTCGGCGACCGTACGAACATGTTGCAGTATTCGACGTATTCGGTGATTTCGCCCGAAGGCTGCGCGTCGATTTTGTGGAAGACCGCCGACAAGGCCAAGGACGCCGCCGAAGCGCTGGGCATCACTGCGCCGCGCCTGCTCGAACTGGGGCTGATCGACAAGGTCGTGCGCGAGCCGCTCGGCGGCGCGCACCGCGATCCGCACGCGATGGCGATCCGCCTCAAGGCCGTGCTGCGCAACCAGCTCGACGAGCTGGAGCGCAGCGACCGCACCGGCCTCGTCGGCGAACGCTACAAGCGCCTGCGCCGTTACGGCGCGTTCAAGGCGTAGCCTGGTCGACCTCGATCTCGATGCCGCCGACCATGCTGGCGACGAGGTTGTAGAGCGCCCCGCCGATTGCGCCGGCGATGAAACCGATCACGCCATACATGATCGGCATGATGATCAGCATCGCGACGCCGGCGATGCCCATGACTCCCGCCGCTTGCTGGCCTCCCAGATTGGCGAGCATCGATCCGAACAGCATGAACAGCAATGCGATTACCACGCCAAAGATAGCCATCAGGACCATCTGGAAAACGGCGAGCTTCAGAACCGCGACACGTTTGATGACCATTGCATTCTCCCCATTCGTTTGACCCCGCCGCAACCGCGGGTGGCATGACCCTAATGCAGGTTCATGCCGGGCGCAACCGGTTCTGGCATCCTGCGCACATGGCCGCGATTCTGACCAGTCTTCTCAGCGAAAAACTCGCCGCGCTGCAAGGCGGGCCGCTTGCCGTCGCCTGCAGCGGCGGCATGGACTCGTCCGCGCTGCTGCATGCGCTGGCGCAACTGCCGGATGCACGCGCGCGCGGCCTGCGCGCGATCCACGTCGATCACGATTTGCAGGCGGACAGCGCAGCCTGGGCAGCGCATTGCCGCGATTTCGCCGCTGCACTGCACGTGCCGCTGCACGTCGCTCGCGTGCGCGTGAAATGCGATTCCGGTACCGGCATGGAAGACGCCGCGCGGCGTGCGCGCTACGCGGCGTTTGCCGATGCGCTGCAAGCGGGCGAGATTCTCGTCCTTGCCCAGCATCGCGGCGATCAGGCCGAAACCGTGCTGCTGAAACTGTTGCGCGGCGCCGGACCGGAAGGCCTTGGCGCGATGCGCGCGTTGCGCCAACTCGGGAAAGGATACTTGTGGCGCCCATTGCTGGACTTGCCACGCTCGACACTCGTCGACTACTCCAACGCCCACGCGCTGCGCTGGATCGAGGATCCGAGCAACGCGCACACGCATCTGTCGCGCAACTTCCTGCGCCATGAAATCTTCCCGCACCTTGAACAGCACTGGCCGCAGGCCGAGGCCGCGCTGGCACACAGCGCGACCTGGCTGCGCGCCGCTGCCGATTACATCGAAGCACAGGCAACCACTGCGCTAGCCAGTTTGCGCGGCGCCGAGCCGGCGACACTGGATTGGCGCGGCTGGCTCGCCTTGCCGGGCGCGCTACGCGATCCGGTGCTCAGACGCTGGCTGCGCGAAGCAGGTTTGGACGAACCGGCGCATTTCCACGTCGCCGAACTCGAACGCCAACTGCTTGCCGCGAACGACCGCCACCCGTGCGTGACGTTCGACGACACGCAACTGCGCCGCGACCGCAACCTCTTGCGCGCGTCGCGGCGGGATCGCGCGCGCGCCGACGATTGATTCCGGCGGGCCACTGCGGTAGCGTGCGCGCCATGCGCAAGAGCGACACCAAACCTGCTGATCCAAAGCCTGTCGAAACCGACCGCATTGCGGACTTCGAAAAATCGCTCGACGAGCTTGAAAAGCTGGTCGGCAAGATGGAACAAGGCGAACAAAGCCTGGACGATTCGCTCAAATCCTACGAACGCGGCATCGCCTTGTACCGCAATTGCCAGAGCGCACTGGAACAAGCCGAACTGCGCGTGAAACTGCTGTTGGATCCCGAGCAGCCCGACCAAGCTGAAGACTTTGAGCCGGAAGCGCCTTGAACCGCCCGCGGCGCTGATCGCTTTCAGCGCGCGCGCGGATGAAGCCCTTGCCCGCGCGTTGCCGCCCGAAACGCAAGAGCCCGTACCGCTGCACCAGGCCATGCGCTACGCCGTGCTCGGCGGCGGAAAACGCCTGCGCCCGGTGCTGGTCTACGCGACGGGCCAAGCGCTCGGCGCGCGGCTTGAAGTGCTGGATGCATCCGCCGCCGCGGTCGAAATCATCCACGCCTATTCGCTGGTGCACGACGATTTGCCGGCGATGGACGATGACGACCTGCGCCGCGGCCAGCCGACCTGCCATGTCGCGTTCGGCGAGGCAATGGCGATCCTTGCCGGCGACGCGCTGCAGGCGCTTGCGTTCGAAATTCTCGCCGGCGATACCGTGGACGATTCGCACCGGCATGTACGCATGTTGTGCACGCTCGCCGCCGCCTGCGGCTCGCACGGCATGGCCGGCGGCCAGGCGCTGGATCTGGCCGCTGTCGGCGCAACGCTGACCGCGGACGAACTGGACCGCATGCACGAACACAAGACCGGCGCACTGATTCGTGCCAGCGTGCGCCTTGGCGCGCTGGCCGCCGGTTGCACGAATGACGCGACGCTTGCCGCGCTGGATGCGTACGGACACGCAATCGGATTGGCGTTCCAGATTCGCGACGACATCCTCGATGTGAAAGGCGACAGCGCTGTCATCGGCAAGACCGCGGGCAAGGACGCCGCCAATGCCAAGCCCACCTATCCGGGCATCCTTGGCATGGATGCATCGCGCGCGCGCCTGGCGCAGCTCACGGATGCAGCCATTGCCGCACTGGCACCGCTCGGGGAACGCGCGAATGAACTCGTCGAATTGGCGCGTTACGTTGCTGCGAGAGAGAATTGAGAAGAACATCCCCCTCGATCCCCCTTCCTGCGGAAGGGGGAAGCCTTACACCCTCTTCGGCACGAAGGGGGTCGCGCGCAGCGCGGGAGGATGCCAAAAGCACATTCCCCTCATTCAACTTTCCTGCGGAAGGGGGAAGCCTTACACCCCCTTCGGCACGAAGGGGGTCGCGCGCAGCGCGGGGGGGTGCCCAAAGCACATTCCCCTCCTTCAACTTTCCTGCGGAAGGGGGAAGCCTTACAACCCCTTCGG
>JAFEEK010000461.1 GCA_018241165.1 Pseudomonadota bacterium | reverse complement strand
AACGTGCCGCTGCTGGCCGGCATCACGCCGTTGCAATTGCGCGAGTTCATGCTCGATTCGGATATCCGCACGCCGGCGCCGGGCGAAACGATCTTCGCGCTGAACGACTACACGAACACCTTTTTCAGCATTGCCGAAGGCGACGTGAAAATCGTCGTCGGCCCGGACAAGACGATCACGCTGCGGCGCGGCGAATTCTTCGGCGAGATGAGCCTGATTTCCGGGCGCCGCCGCTCCGCAACGGTGCTGGCCGGCGCGAACTGCGTGCTGATCGAAACGCCGCGTCGATCGATGAACCGGCTGATCGCCTCGGTCGAATCGGTCAAACGCCACATCGACGAAGTGTTCATCCTGCGCGCGCTGCAATCGCGCTTCGCACCGGAAGCTTCCGCCGACCAGCTCGCCGATGTCGTCGCCAATGCGCGACTGGAACGCTTCAAGGCCGGCGACGTGCTGTTCAACGAGGGCGAGACCGGCGATTGCCTGCACCTGGTGCGCGTGGGCTCGCTAACGATTTCGCGCAACATCGGCGGCAAGGATGTGGTGCTGTCCTACGTGCCCGCCGGCAATTACGTCGGCGAAATGGCGCTGATGGGCGAATCGCGGCGTTCGGCCACGGCGCGCGCGGCGATTGCCAGCGAGACCGTGCGTCTGGACGGCGAATCGTTCAAGAAACTGGTGAACCGCGTACCCGTGCTGCGCCTGCGCCTGCAATCCGAATACCGCCAGCGCACCGCCGCAAACCTGGCGATGCAGGCGATGCCCGGCGGCGGCGACATCATCTCGTTCCTGCTCGCGCAGGGCGCCGGCGAAGCGACCGATATCTTGCTGATCGACGAATCGCTGTGCGTGCGCTGCGACAACTGCGAAAAGGCCTGCGCCGAAACCCACGGCGGCACCTCGCGCCTGGATCGCGAAGCCGGCCCGACCTACGCCAACGTGCACGTGCCGACGTCGTGCCGGCATTGCGAGCATCCGCATTGCATGAAGGATTGCCCGCCCGATGCGATCCACCGCGCGCCGAACGGCGAGGTATTCATCGCCGACAACTGCATCGGCTGCGGCAACTGCGAACGCAACTGTCCGTACGGCGTGATCCACATGTCGTACAAGCCGCCGAAGAAACCGGGACTGATCCAGTGGCTGCTGTTCGGGCGCGGATCCGGGCCGGGCGAGGCGCCACACGATAGCCACGAACACGCCGCCGGCGAGATCAAGAAAGCGGTCAAGTGCGACATGTGCAAGGACGTCGGCGGCGGCCCGGCCTGCGTGCGCTCCTGCCCGACCGGCGCGGCGATCCGAATTTCGCCGGAAGAATTCCCGGCTTACGCGCAGTCCCGAAACTGATGGCCGGCCACGATTCCATCCTCACCTACGCCCGTTCGCGCTATCTGTGGATCGCGCTCGGGCTGTCGGCGTTCTCGCTGATTGCCTACAACCTGTACGACTCCGGCGGCCCGCCCAACGGCGGCACCTGGCTGGGCTACACGCTGGGCACCATCGCTGCCGCGCTGATCGTCTGGCTGATGCTGTTCGGCATGCGCAAGCGCAGCTACCGCAACAGTCCCGGCACCCTGCGCGGCTGGTTGTCGGCACACATTTACCTGGGCACATCGCTCATCCTGATCGTGCTGTTGCACATGGGTTTCCAGTTCGGCTGGAACATCCACATGCTCGCCTTCGTGCTGATGCTGATCGTGATTTTCTCGGGCTTTTTCGGCGTCTACGTTTACTTGCGCTATCCCAACCTGATGACGCGCAACCGCGAAAGCGCCACGCGCGCGGCGATGCTCGACGAGGTCGCCGAAATCGACCAGAACGCGCTGGCACTGGCCGACGGCATCGATCCGAAGATCCACGCGGTGGTGCTGCGTTCGATCCAGAACACGAAACTGGGCGGCGGCGTGTGGACGCAACTGCGTGCGCACGACGGCTCGGATATCGCGCTCGATTCGCTGCACTCCGCGCTGGCCGAGCGCGACAAGCGCAGCGAGATGAAGACCACCGAAATGCCGACCATGTTCGCGATGGTCGATTACCTGGCCGGTCGTGCGACCGACAAGCAGGGCGAGGCGATGCGCAACCTGATCGACCTGATCTCGCGCAAGAAGAGCCTGGCCACCAAGGTCGCGCGCGACATTCAATACCAGGCACTGATGGAAATCTGGCTGTACATCCACGTGCCACTGTCGTTCGCGCTGCTGGCGGCGCTGATCGCCCACATCGTCTCTTCATTTTTTTACTGGTAAGCGAATTACATGCGCTGGCTGATCCGCCGAGTACTGAAGAAGGGCAAGGGCGCCATCTCCTACGAGGAAGACGTCCACTACGGCGACGTGCTGAGCATCGGCCGCGCCGCGGACCAGGCGATCTTCCTGCCGGACCTGCGCGCGGCGCTCAACCACGCGCGCATCACGCAACTGTCGAGCGGTCAGTACAAGGTCGAATCGCTGATCCTTGCCGGCATCCGCGTCGACGACGCGATCACGTACACCACCACGGTCGGGCCGGGCGCCGTCGTCGCCATCGGCAACACGCGCCTGACCCTGCTCGCGGCGCCGCAGGACTATGACGGCGCCGTGGAAGTTTCCACACTCGACAAGGGTGAGCAGAAGGCCGAAGTCGAACAGCGCGCCAAGCCGACCCGATTGGCCCAGACCGGCCTGAGCAAGCGGCGGCCATCGTGGATCGCGTTCGCCGCGATACTCGTGTTCGCCCTGATCCTGCCGATGATCGGGCATTTCGTTCCCGGTTTCGGCGCAATGCTGCGCCGCGTGCCGCTGCTGCCGAGCACGCAAAGCTGGAATCCCGGCACGCTCGACTCGGCGCATCATTTTTTCGCCAGCGATTGCACGAAGTGCCACCAGACCGCATTCCTGACCGTGCGCGACAAGGCCTGCCTTGCCTGCCACGCGAACACCGCCGCACATGCGGATCCGGCCAGGTTCAACCTGCCGCAGCTCGGCAACGCGCAATGCCGTAGTTGCCACCAGGATCACGAGGGAATCCGCGGCCTGATTCGCACCGACCAGCGCCTGTGTTCGGACTGCCACATCGACCTTAAGGCGCGCACCAAGGATGCAAGCACGTTTGCGGATGTCGGCGACTTCGGCACGAACCATCCCGAATTCAAGGTCAGCCTGCCCGAATGGGACGCGAACGGAAAATTCGCGCCGCAACGCACGACATGGGCCGCGAACCTGAAAGAGGACTCCGGCCTCAAGTTCAACCACGAAAAGCATTTGAAGCCGGATGGCCTGAACACGCCGAACGGCCACCGCGTGCTGACTTGCGCGACCTGTCATGTGCCGGAAGCCGGCGGCGCAAAAATGCGCCCGGTGAACTTCGACGCCATGTGCCACGACTGTCACAAGCTCGGCTTCGACACGCTCGCGCCGGATCGCGAAGTGCCGCATGGCAAGGTCGCGGCGGTCGCCTACACACTTAATGAGTATTACGCGAAGGTTGCGCTCGAAGGCGGCTATGCGGATGCGCGCTCGCCCGACATCGTGCAGCAGCGCCGCCGGCCCGGGTCGCCGCCGTTGTCGCAGCAACAGCAGCAGGAAGCGCTCGCCTGGGCGCGCCAACGCGCCGCCGAAGCGACCGACAGCCTGTTTACCGGCAAGGCCTGCAGCACCTGTCACAAGGTCACTCCGCCACGTACTCCGGACGACACCTGGCACGTGGCCCCGGTGCGCGTGTCCGGCGTGTGGTACGCGGACGCGAAATTCACCCATGCCAAGCACACCACGGTCAAATGCGAGGATTGCCATGGCGGCGCGCCGAAATCCACGCAGTCCAGCGACCTGCTGATCCCCGGCATCGACAATTGCCGCGCCTGTCATGGCGGGGCAAAGTCCAGGGACAAGGTACCCACAACCTGCATCGCCTGCCACGCCTATCACCAGTCGCCGACGCTGAAAATGGGGGGCTTGTAGCGCACACCCCGCACCGCGGCGCGCGCCGACCCACGGCTTGCGCTACGATGACCATTGCTGGGGGATGGAGGTAATGGCGGGAGTTCGGTTTGCCGGAACGGCATGCCGATTCCTATCTGTTGTCCGCGAGAACACGCCATGACTTCGTTGCGCTGGTTGATTTTGTCTATCGTCCTGGGACTGGCCGGCTGCGGTGGCGGCGGAAATTCGGCCAGCACGGCCGGCACTGCCCCGCCGCCGCCGCAGTCCACGCCCGATACCGGCTGCACCGGATCGTGTGCCAACGCACAGACCTATCTCGGCGCAAGCGACGTGCAGAGCGTGATCGCGCAGGCCGCGGCCGAAGCGCAGGCGCAAGGCAAACCGGCTGTCATCGCGGTGGTCGACCGCGTCGGCAACGTACTCGCCGTGTACAAGATGAATGGCGCACCCGACACGATGACGATCACGTCCGCTCGCGGCGTCGTCGGCGGACTGGAAGGTCTCAAGGTCCCGAGCGAACTGGCCGCCATCGCCAAGGCGGTCACCGGCGCCTATCTGTCCAGCGAAGGCAACGCGTTCTCCACGCGCACGGCCAGCCAGATCGTGCAGGAACATTTCAATCCCGGCGTGCTCGGCACCCCCGCCGGCCCGCTGTTCGGCGTGCAGTTCTCGCAATTGCCCTGCTCCGATCTCGCCACGCATTTTTCGACCGGCACGGGTGTGGGCCCACACAATTCCCCACTCGGGCTCGCTGCCGATCCGGGCGGCTTTCCATTGTATAAAAACGGAACTCCGGTTGGCGGCGTCGGCGTGGCCGCCGACGGCGTGTACGGCCTCGATCCCAACGTCATGGACACCGACCGCGACTTCGACGAATTGATCGCGATGGCCGGCACCTGGGGCTTCGGCGCGCCGGCCAACCGTCGTGCCGACACCATCACCGCTGGCGGCATCAGCCTGCGCTTCAGCGATGTTGGCTACTCCGATCTCGCGTCGAATCCGCAAAGCGCTCCGCCCTACTCCGCATTGACCGGCGCGCTGATGAGCGTGCCCGGCTATTTCGATGGCAGCGCGATCCTGGCCGGCACCGCGTTCGGACAGACGGCTTCAGGCATTCGCCCGGACACCATCCTGTATCCCGGACTTGATGCCTTCGTTCTCGACGACGGCCACGGCGACAACCGCTACCCGCCCATGGCCGGCACCGACGGCGCGAACGCGCTGACCGCGCATGAGGTACAGACCATCGAACAGCAGGCGCTGACGATCGCCAACCGCGCGCGTGCTCAGATCCGCAACCCGCTCGGCAGCCAGGCGCGCGTGAGCGTTTCCATCGTCGATACCAATGGCGTGGCGCTTGCGGTCGCGCGCACGCGCGACGCGCCGGTGTTCGGCACGGATGTGTCGCTGCAGAAGGCGCGTACCGCCGCGTTCAATTCCGGCAGCTACGCCGCCAGCGTGCTGCAATCGCTGGCGCCGGCGAATTATTTCGCCGACAGTCTGGACTACGTGAACAAGAAGGCCACGTTCACGACCGTCGCACAAAACAATCTCGGCGATTACGTGAGCGCCGTGCGCACGTTCCTGGGCATGCCCACGGCGCTGACCGGAAACTATGCCTTCACCGATCGCGCCGGCGGCAACCTGTCGCGGCCGTTCTTCCCGGATGGCGTCGACGGCAATCCGAACGGACCGTTCAGCCACCCGTTGGCGCAGTGGAGTCCGTTCCAGGAAGGCTTGCAGCTGGATCTGGTCTACAACGCGATCGCATTGAACCTGGTCGGGTACCTGGGCGCGCAAGGCTTCACGATCAGCGCAGACCATGTGCCGGCAGCAACCACTTTCTGCACCGCCAGCGCGCACTTGCCCAACGGCGTGCAGGTATTTCCGGGCAGCGTGCCGATCTACCGAGGCAATGTCCTGGTCGGCGGCCTTGGCGTCTCCGGCGACGGCGTCGATCAGGACGACATGACGGCATTCCTCGGCCTGTACAACGCCGGTGTCGCGCTCGGCGGCGCGATCGGCAATGCGCCACCGGCGATGCGTGCCGACAATCTCGCGCCGCAAGGCGTGCACCTGCGCTACGTGGAATGTCCGCAACAACCTTTCCTGGATTCCAACGACTCCAACGTCTGCGACGGAAAATAGATGACGCTCCCGCGACTGGATGTGCCATCCGCGTCGATCAAGGCCGGCGCGGATCGGCATGCGCCGCACGAGCGCAATCAGTCGCGCAACTGCGCTATGATTGCGACTGGGGATGATTCGGCATCGTTACGCGCCGCTTGTGCGTCGTCGCAGCCTGGGGAGGAGTCGCGATGGGGAAACTCAAGTTCTGCCTGCTTGTGCTGGCCACGGCTGCGACCATGGCAGCGTGCGGAGGCGGCAGCAATTCCGGCAGTCCCGCGGGCACTTCACCGCCGCCGCCGCAATCGACGCCCGATTCCGGCTGTTCGGGTTTCTGCGCGAACGCATCCTCGTACCTGAGCGAAGCGGACGTGCAAACGATCATCGCGCAGGCAGTCAACGAGGCCCAGGCCCAGGGCAAGCCCGCGGTCATCACCGTCATCGACCGGGTCGGCAATGTGCTCGGCGTGTATCGCATGGCAAACGCACCGGCGACCGTGCGCATCACCGATCCGCGTCCGGTTACGGGCGGACTGATCGGGCTGGACGTTCCGCCCGAACTGGCGGCGATCTCCAAGGCGATCACGGCCGTGTATTTTTCCTCCGAAGGCAACGCGTTCACCTCGCGCACCGCCGGCCAGATCGCGCAGGAACATTTCAACCAGGGCGATTTGACCTCGCCTGCCGGCCCGCTGTTCGGCGTGCAGATATCCAACCTGCCCTGCTCGGACATCAACACGCGCTTCACCGGCAACGGCACCAACCCCGGCACGCATCGTGCGCCGCTCGGCCTGTCGCCGGATCCGGGCGGCATCTCGCTGTACAAGGCCGGCGTGCCGGTCGGCGCGGTCGGCGTGTCGGGCGCGAAAGGCACCTACACGCTCGATCTCAACGCCGAGGATCGCGACCGGGATGTGGACGAAACCATCGCGGTTGCGGGCAGCTTCGGTTTCATCGCGCCGGCCGATCGTCGCGCCGACCAGATCACCGCCGGTGGCCTGACCCTGCAGTATGCGAACACGTCGGTCGGCGAACTCGCCAGAAATCCGGCCAGTGCGCCGCCGTTTTCGTCGCTGACCGCGGCCAGTGGCGAGCTGATCGCCGTACCCGGCTATGCCAAACCCGTGGTGCTGCGCGGCACCGCGTTCGGGCAACCCGAATCCGGCGTGCGCCCGGACACGACCGAATGGCCGGGCCTGGATGCCTTCGTCGTCGTCGATGCGGACAACAAGAACCGGTTCCCTCCGCGCGACGGCACCGACGGTGCGAACGCGCTGACTGCCGCCGAAGTGCGCGCGATCATCGGCGAAGGCATCAAGCTCGCCAATCGCACGCGCGCGCAGGTGCGCCGCCCGCTGGGTTCGCCCGCGGGCGAAACCATCGTCGTCAGCGACACGAATGGCGTCGTGCTCGGCATCGGCCGCAGCCGCGATGCGCTGGTCGATGCGATCGATGTGACCACGCAGAAGGCGCGCACCGCCGCGTTCTTTTCCGGCGCCTACGCCGCAGCCGACATCCAGGCTGCCGGCACCGCGAAGTTCTTCACCGCCAATGTCGACAGCACCAACAAGGTGGTGACATTGACCACCACTTCACGCGGCGTGCCGGCAGATTACGTGGCTGCAACGCGCAGCTTCCTCGGCAGCCAGACCGCATTCGGCGACGGTGCGATCGCCTACTCGAACCGCGCGATCGGTTTGCTCGGTCAGCCGCTGTACCCGAGCGGCATCCCGGGTGCGCCGAACGGCCCGCTGGCCCTGCCGCTGGCGAACTGGAGTCCGTTCAAGACCGGTCTCGAACTGGATCTGGCCTACAACCAGATCGCGTTGTCGATCGCCTACATCTACAACCAGAACGGATACGCGCTGAACATCGACGGTGCAAGCATTCCGGCGCCGTCGGCCGCGAATCCGGAACCGCTGCCCGACGTGCGCAACAGCTGCACCGACATCGCGCGCCTGCCGAGCGGCTTCAGCCTGTTCCCCGGCAGCGTGCCGATCTACCGCGGCAAGACCCTGGTGGGCGGCATCGGCGCATCCGGCGACGGTTCGGACCAAAGCGACCTCGTCGCCTTCCTCGCGCTGTCCAACGGCGCTGCCAAGCTGCCGAACAGCGGCCTGGGCCAGGCGCCCGCATCCATGCGCGCCGACACGCTTGCGCCGCTCAATTCGCGCCTGCTCTACGTGCAATGCCCGCAGGCGCCGTTCATCGATACCAACGACGCCAACGCCTGCGGAGGAAAGTGACATGCACCGACCGCCTCGCCTGCGCCCTTTGACCGCTGTTGCGCTTTGCGGCTGCGTTGCATTCTGCGCGACCCCTGACGCGCATGCGCAAGTCGCGAGCGGCGCGCCGCACCTGCTGGAACTTCTCGGCGTGTTGCCGGCGCCGACCTACGATCCGAGCCAATCGGAAATCCCGCGCCGCCGCCCCGGCCACCCGTACGAACCACCAGCGCAATTCAAGATCGTCAACCCGAACGGCATTCCGCCCGCGCCGATCGATCAGGCCGGCGCGTTCATTCCAGTGCCGGATCGCTGGCGCATCATGGAAACGCTGGGCTTCAAGTATCCCTGGTACGACCCCTACAACCAGAACATATGGAAGGGCGACAAGCCCATCGACGGCAAGGATCGATTCCTTTCGATCAACGTCATTTCCGACACCATCCTGCAACCG
>JAFEEK010000460.1 GCA_018241165.1 Pseudomonadota bacterium | reverse complement strand
GGCCCCGCTTCTCGCCGGCGCAGCCGAGCCCATTCCGGTTGATGCCTTGACGCGGCTGCCGGCGATCCAGTCGGTGTCGATGGACCCGAGCGGCAAGCATCTGGTCGGACTGGTGCCATCGCCGAAGAATCCTGACGAAACCGCGCTGGCAACCTGGGACCTGGATACTCTCGCGTCCGGGCCCAAGGTAGTCACGCCATCCGGCGAGCAGATGAAATTCGTCGCCGCGTTTGCGTTGAAGGCCGACAAGATCCTGGCGATTGCGCGCCAGGAGTGGACGGGCGATGGCGGATGCGTCGAGGGCAAGTCTCTGGGCACGACCAAGACCTTCGTGACCAAGGCTTACCTGACTGGCGACGCGCAGAAGAAATTCGACGAAGCCTTCGCCGACGACAAGACGACAGTCGGCGTCAGCAAACAGACCCAACGCTGCCTGGAGCTGTCCGGCACGGCATCGCTGGTCAGCATGCTTCCACTGGATCCGGACAACGTCATCGTTCAGCAAGTGAGCGAGGTCAGTCTTTCGTCCAACTACTACCGCTACAACCTCAAGACCGGGGACAGGGAATTGCTGTTCCACGGCGGCGCTCGCGCGGCGCCGAGTTTGTTCGATGCGCGCAACGGCAAGGTGCTGGTCAAATCCGAAATCGAACCCACTGGGGATAACGAATACGAACAACGTTTCCTGATCCTCGACCCGAAGACAGGGAAATTTGAAGTACAGGATCCGCTGACCACGAAGCTTTCGGACCGGCATGCGGTCAGCGTGGCCGGAATCGATGATGCAACCGGCAAGTACTACGTGCTGACCGACCAGTTTTCGGACCAGGTGCAGGCGCGCGTGTACGATCCGGCGCTGAAGAAATTCGATCCAGAGCCGCTGCTGGCCGACAAGAACTTCTCGATCGGAGGGCTCATCTTCAGCACGCGGTCGACCAATTTCAACAAGATCGTCGGTTTCATCATTGATGGGCCGTATAGGCAACAAGTCTTTGTCGACCCCACGCTCAAGGGCATCCAGGAATCGATCGCCAAGGCATTTGACGGGCAACAAGTTTCGATTTCGAGTTACACCGACGATTTTTCCAAGGTCCTGTTCAGCACCGAAAACGCCAGTACGCCTCCGGCATGGCATCTGCTGCTCAACAAGGCGCAGGTGGTGAATCTCGGAAGCGAGTTCCCGACCGTCAAGCCCGGCATGACGGGTGCGGAAAGCTGGGTGACGTACAAGGCCCGCGACGGAATGGAGATACCCGCAATCCTTGACCTGCCTGCCGGCTGGAAGAAAGGCGATGCGGCAGCACCGGCAATCCTGATGCCGCATGGCGGCCCATGGGCACGGGACTATATGGGTTGGGATGCGCCGGGGTGGGTGCCGATGCTGACGTCGCGTGGTTACGCGGTGTTGCGTCCCCAGTACCGTGGCTCGTCCGGACTTGGCCGCAAGCTCTGGCTGGCCGGCGACGGGCAGTGGGGCAAGACCATGTCGGATGACCTCGACGATGGCGCGGCCTGGCTCGTGGCGCAGGGCATCGCGGCCAAGGATCGTATCGCGATCTTCGGGTATTCGTATGGCGGTTTTGCCGCCGTCGCGGCGGATGTGCGTTCGCCATCCCCATTCCAGTGCGCCATCGCGGGAGCGCCGGTCGCCGACCTCGGGCGCCTGGGCACTTCATGGAGCGACAGCCGCCTGCAACGCATCCTGCAAGGGCAAACGGTCAAGGGCATGGATCCGATGAAAAACGCCAGCAAGGCGCATCTGCCGATCCTGCTGTTCGACGGCGACCGCGATGTGCGCACACCGCCCTCCATCCATGCCGAGCCGTTCTACAAGGCGGTCAAGGACATCGTCCCCGCGCAGTATCACGTCATCGCCGACATGCCGCACAGCATGCCGTGGTATCCGCGCCAGGCGCGCGAAACCAGCAACCTGATCGTGAACTACCTTGCCGGTGAGTGCTTCAACCGCAAGCAATAGCGATCGAGAGCCTTCGCGGTGGCGCAATCCGAAGCGATTGCGCCACCGCGTATACCAAGGCGGCGGTTCTGAGCGCCACTCGCCGCAGGCTCATTGCAACAACGAAATATCCGCTACCTGCAGGAACAGCCGGCGCAGGCCCGCGAGCAGGGCGATGCGGTTGCGGCGCTTGGCTGGATTCTCGTCCATCACCATGACCTGATCGAAAAACGCGTCGACCGGCGCACGCAGCGTGGCGAGCGTGCGCAGCATGTCGACGTAATGATTGGCGTTTGCCATCGGCGCAATCGCGGCAACCGCCTTTTCGACGTGTGCGTGCAATTCGCGTTCGGCGCCGGCATCGAGCAATGCGGGGTCGACGCGTCCGGCGGCATCGTCCGGGGCCTGCTTGAGGATATTGCCGATGCGCTTGTTCGCTGCTGCCAGTGCGGCGGCTTCCGGCAGCTTGGCGAATTCGGCCACGGCGCGCAGGCGACGGTCGAAATCGGGCAATGTTTCCGGATCGACCGCGCGCACCGCATCGAACTGGTCCGCACTGAAGCCCTGTTCGGCGTAGTAACCGCGCAGGCGCTCAAAAATGAAATCGAGCAACGCGTCGGTCAGGCCCTGCTTGCTGTCGGCCGGCGCCGATTTGGCGGCGGCCTTGGAATCCTTGGGCGGCGCGATCGCAGGCAACAATTCCACGGCCTCGCGCAGCACGGCTTCAAGGTCCAGCTCGAAACCGCCTTCGATCAGGGTGCGTGCGAGTCCGAGTCCGGCGCGGCGCAGCGCAAAAGGATCTTTGCTGCCGGTCGGTTTGCCGCCCACGGCAAAGATACCGGCGAGTGTGTCGAGCCGCTCGGCGGTCGCCAGCACCTGCGCGATCCGGCCCTGCGCAATGCCGTCGCCGGCAAAACGCGGGCGGTAGAACTCGTCCAGTGCGGTTGCGACGTCTGCGTTCTCGCCGTCGGCGTTGGCGTAGTAGCGCCCCATCACGCCCTGCAATTCGGGAAACTCGCCGACCATGCGCGTCATCAGATCGCACTTGCTCAATGCCGCCGCACGTGTGGCCAGCGCGGCATCGACGCCGCTGCGATTGGCAATGACGCGGGCGAGTTCGGCCACACGCACGCATTTGTCCCAGACGCTGCCGAGCTGCTGCTGGTAGGTGACGGACTTGAGCGCTTGCTGATGCGCGGCCAGCGGCGACTTGCGATCCTCGTCGTAAAAGAACTTGGCATCGGCGAAGCGCGGACGGATCACGCGCTCGTAACCCTTGCGAATCTCGGACGGATCCTTCGATTCGATGTTGGCGACGCCGATGAAATGTTCGGTCAACTTTCCGCCGGAGTCGAATACCGGAACGAACTTCTGGTTCGTTTCCATCGTCGTGATCAGCGCTTCTGGCGGCACCGCAAGGAAGTCGCGCTCGAATGCGCAGGCGACGGCAGATGGCCATTCGACGAGGTTTGAAATCTCGTCGCGAAGCGCATCAGCCAGCCGCGGCTTGCCGCCGGTTGCTTGTGCGGCGCGCGCAACTTCGGACGCGACGCGCGCGCGCCGCTCCGCGGGATCCGCCAGAACGTTTGCCGCGCGCAACGTATCCACGTAGACATCCGGGCTGGCGATCGCAACCGCTTGCGGATGCATGAAACGATGCCCGCGCGATTCGCGGCCGGATTTGATGCCGAAGATTTCAGCGTCGACGATTTGCTCGCCATGCAGGATGACAAGCCAGTGCACGGGACGGACGAAGGCGAAATCATGATTGCCCCAGCGCATCGGTTTGGGGATCGGCAGCGCCTTCAGCGCTTCGGCGATGATGTCCTGCATCAGCGCCGCGGTCGGCTGGCCGGGCTTTTCGCTGCGCGCGACGAAGCGCTCGCCCTTGGCGTCGCTCGTGCGCTGCAAGTCTTCGACAGCGATGCCGCTTTTTGCGGCGAATCCGCGCAGCGCCGGCGTCGGCGCTCCGGTTGCGTCCAGTCCGATGTTCAGATACGGACCGAGCACTTCGGATTTCTGCGCTGGCTGCATGGTCGCAACATCGGGCACGATGGCGGCGAGTCGACGCGGCGAATTGTATACTTTTGCGCCAGCAGCATCGACAGCGATACCGCGCTTGGCCAGCCCTTCGCAAAAGCCTCGTACGAATGCTGCAGACAACTCGTCCAGTGCCTTGGGCGGCAATTCCTCGGTGCCGATTTCGACCAGCAGCGGTTTCAGATCGGACATCACGCGGCCTCCGCAAACTTCTCCCTCTCCCCCAAGCTGTGCTTGGGGGAGAGGGTTGGGGTGAGGGGGGAACGCCACGCACTTCCGTTGCGTCGAGCAGAACCCACGTGCTGCCCCCTCACCCTACCCTCTCCCCCGTGCGGGCACGGGGGAGAGGGGATACAACGTGTGCTGATTGAGTTGCTGCAAGATGTGAACATCACGCCGCCTCCTTGCCATGCTTCTCGCGCCATTTCTCGCGTTGCGCAACATAACTTTCCGCTACCGCGCGCGCGATGGTGCGCACACGCAGGATGTAGCGCTGGCGTTCGGTCACGCTGATCGCGCGGCGCGCGTCGAGCAGATTGAAGCTGTGCGAAGCCTTGCAGACCTGGTCGTAAGCCGGTAGTGGCAGGCCGAGTTCGACGAGCTTTTTCGCTTCGGATTCGCAGACGTCGAACCAGTGCAGCAGCTCCGGCACGTTGGCGTACTCGAAGTTGTAGGTGCTTTGCTCGACCTCGTTCTGATGGAACACGTCCCCGTATCTGACCGTTCCATGCGGCGCTACCGTCCAGACAAGATCGTAGACGTTGTCGACATTTTGCAGGTACATTGCCAGACGTTCGAGTCCGTAAGTGATCTCACCCGTCACCGGCCTGCATTCCAGCCCGCCGGCCTGCTGGAAGTAGGTGAACTGGGTGACTTCCATGCCGTTGAGCCACACTTCCCAGCCCAGGCCCCAGGCACCGAGCGTCGGCGATTCCCAGTTGTCTTCGACTAGGCGCAGGTCGTGGACGAGTGGATCGATGCCCAGCGCCTTGAGCGAGCCGAAATACAAATCCAGTATGTTGTCGGGATTGGGCTTCATCACGACTTGATACTGGTAGTAGTGCTGCAGGCGGTTCGGGTTCTCGCCGTAGCGACCGTCGGTAGGCCGGCGCGAAGGTTGCACATAGGCCGCGGCCCACGGTTCCGGTCCGAGCGCGCGCAGGAAGGTGGCGGGATGAAACGTGCCGGCACCGACTTCGGTGTCGAGCGGCTGGATCAACGCGCAGCCTTGTTCCGCCCAGTAGCGGTTCAGGGTCTGGATCACGTCCTGGAAAGTCGGGCCCGGCATGGAATACGGCTCGTTGCGCAAAGCGCGTTAGTATAGCGGCGCAGGGCCGGTTTTCAGAGAAGGTAGTGCATGGCCACCGTACCGCAACGCCCGAAGTTCGAAGTTCCCGAAGCGCCGCCGCTGGGCCTGCATCGGCGCCTGGATCTCGACGCCGTGCTCGGTGCGCTCAAGCACGACGGCATGATCAACGAGGCCGACCTGCTCAAGACGCGCGCCGACGGCCGCAGTGCGCGCGGCAAGCTGGAATTGCACCCGATCGCGCTGATCGCGAACCAGAAACTGACCAATCAGTTGGACAAAAAACCGCTGAGCCTGGAAGTGCTCACGCAGTGGCTGGCCGAGAAAGCGGATCTGCCGTACCTGAAGATAGATCCGATGAAGATCGATGCGGCGGCGGTGACGCAGGTCGTCTCGCACGACTACGCACGACGCTACCGCATCCTGCCGGTCGCGGCGGGTCCCTTGCAGGTCGTCATCGCGACCTGCGAGCCGTTCGACACGCGCTGGGTTGCGGATCTGGGACACATTTTGCGCCGCGACGTCCAGCGCGTGGTGGTCAGTCCGATCGACTTGAACCGTTACCTCGCCGAGTTCTATGGCGTGCAGCGTTCGATCCAGAAGGCCCGCGACGCCAAGCTGGATGGCGGTCCTGATGGCCGCGCGATCCTGAATTTCGAGCAGTTGCTGGAACTGGGCAAGGCCGGCGACATCGGCGCCGACGACCGCCATGTCGTGCATATCGTCGACTGGCTGCTGCAATACGCGTTCGACCAGCGCGCATCCGACATTCATCTCGAGCCGCGCCGCGACATGAGCCCGATCCGCTTTCGCATCGACGGCGTGATGCACAAGGTCTTCGAGCTGCCGACGCCGGTGATGGTCGCGGTGACCTCGCGCGTGAAGATCCTCGGACGCATGGACCTGGCCGAAAAGCGCCGCCCGCAGGACGGCCGCATCAAAGCGCGTTCGGCGGAAGGCCGCGAAGTGGAAATGCGCCTGTCGACCATGCCCACCGCGTTCGGCGAAAAAGTCGTGATGCGCATTTTCGATCCGGACATCGTGGTCAAGGAATTCCGGCAGCTCGGGTTTTCGACCGAGGAAGAAACGATCTGGCGGCAAATGGTCGAGCGTCCGCACGGCATCGTGCTCGTTACGGGCCCCACGGGTTCGGGCAAGACCACGACGCTGTATTCCACGCTCAAGCACCTGGCCACGCCCGACATCAACCTGTGCACGATCGAAGATCCGATCGAGATGGTGTCGCCGGAATTCAACCAGATGCAGGTGCAGCCGGCGATCGATCTGGATTTCGCCGCTGGCGTACGCACGCTGATGCGCCAGGATCCGGACATCATCATGATCGGCGAAATCCGCGATCTGGAAACCGCGCAGATGGCGATCCAGGCATCGTTGACCGGGCATCTGGTGCTGTCGACGCTGCACACGAACGATGCGCCGAGCGCGTTGTCGCGCCTGCTCGATCTGGGCGCGCCGCATTACCTGATCCAGTCCACGCTTGCCGGCGTCGTCGCACAGCGCCTGGTGCGCACGTTGTGCCCGCACTGCAAGGTCGAAGCGCCGCTGGACGTGCACGGCTGGGACGCACTGGTGCATCGTTGGAAATTGCCGCCTCCGCCGCGCGCATTCGCGCCGGTCGGCTGCCAGGAATGTCGCAACACCGGCTTCCTCGGCCGTACCGGCATCTACGAGATGATGCGCATTTCGACGAGTCTGCGGCAGATGATCCAGCCCTCGCTCGATCTTGCGCGGCTTGGCGAAACCGCGCTCGCCGAAGGCATGCGGCCCCTGCGCGTGAGCGCCGCACAACAGGTTGCGCGGGGCGTTACGACGATCGCCGAAATCGTCGGCGTGCTGCCGCCGATAGAAACATGACACTGCTGATCGTGCAGACCGGCACGGCGATTCCCGCGGTGCGCCGGCAACTTGGCGACTTCGCGCAATGGTTCCGGCGCGGTCTGGGATTGTCTGCGCGCCAGACCCGTGTCGCGCGCGTGGATCGCGGCATGCAACTGCCGCCGCCACGATCCGTATCCGGCATCGTCGTCACCGGTTCCGGCGCGATGGTCACCGATCGCCTTGAATGGAGCGAGACCACGGCGCGCTGGTTGCGGCGTGCAGTTGATGCCGACGTGCCGGTGCTCGGCGTCTGCTACGGGCATCAGTTACTGGCGCACGCGTTCGGTGGCCGCGTCGGCTACAACCCGCATGGGCGTGAAATGGGCAGCGTGAGCGTCCGCCGCTTGCCGGCGTCCGCGCAGGACGCGTTGTTCGGTTCGGCGCCATTGGCGTTCGATGCACAGGCGACGCATTTGCAGACCGTGCTGGAGCCGCCGCGCGATGCGATGGTGCTGGCGCGTTCGGCGCTGGATTCCTGCCAGGCCGTGCGCTTCGCGCCGCGCGCGTGGGGATTGCAGTTCCATCCCGAGTTCGGCGCGCGCGAGATGCGCGCTTACATCCGCGCTCGCGATGGCGCGTTGGCGGACGAGGATTTCGACGTGCCTGCGCTACTGCGTGAGGTGCGATCCACGCCGCAGGCCAGGTCGATCCTGCGGCGTTTTGCGCGCCTGGTTCGAGATTGATCCGGCGGCAAGCGCAAACAACAGAAAACGAAAACGGCCCATGCGGGCCGTTCTGCTGTTGCAGCCACGTTCGACGGAAACCGGAACGTGGACGAAGTGGAAAAGTTTACTTCTTGCCTTTGCGCGCACCGCCCGCCTTGACCGAGGCGAGATAGTTGTTTATGGCTTCGTTGGTGACGTCGTACAAGGGACGACCGGCGACGGCTGCCGCGGCCTTCAGACTGTCGCGTGTCTTCTTCGACACGCGCAGACTGGCGTCGCGTGTATCTTCATTTTTTGCCATGTGAATGGACTCCTGTTCGGGGTGTTCGGGGAAGTGGAAAATGTCTCAAATGCGGCAAATGAGTTTATTCCAGAAAGCCGCAAAAGACAACGCGACACCAGCACGAACGGGATCGATCGATGTCCGCTTCAGCCACGCGGCGCCGTATCGGGACGCGGCGTTGCGCGGCGCACGAACAGGCGCACCGCAAGCACGCCGATTTCGTACAACAGGCACATCGGGATCGCGAGCATGAGCATGGACAAGGCATCCGGCGGGGTCAGGATGGCGGCCAGCACGAACACGCCAAGCACGACATACGGGCGCTGCCGGGACAGTTGATCGGCACTGACCCAACCGAGCAAGGCGAGCAGGAAAACCGCGACCGGAACCTCGAAACACACGCCGAAGGCCAGGAACATCGTCAACACGAAATCCAGGTATTTGCCGATATCGGTCATGATCGACACGCCTTCGGGCGTGATGCCGAGCAGGAACACGAATACTTTCGGCAGGACCAGGAAGTAGGCGAACGCGCAGCCGAGGTAAAACATCACGATGCTGGCCACCAGCAACGGCAGCGCCAGTTTCTTTTCGTGGCGATACAAGCCCGGCGCGACGAAACGCCACAACTGGTACAGGACGATCGGCATGGCCAGGACGAGCGCGACGACCGATGCCAGCTTGAGCGGCGTGACGAACGGCGAAGCCACTTCGATCGCGACCATGTGTGCGCCGGGCGGCAAGCGCTGCAATAGCGGCTCGGCGATGAAATGGTAGAGTCGGTCGGAAAATGGCAGCAGCGCCAGCAGCACGACAAGCACTGCTGCAATCGCCTTGAGCAGGCGCGCGCGCAGTTCGATCAGGTGCGAAATGAAGGATTGTTCCTGCCCTTGCGCCTGATCCGGCTCAGGCTGGCCGGACTCAGTGCTGCCCATCGGTCGTTGCCGGTGGCTCGGGCGGCTTGGCGGGACCGTGCACGGCGTCGCGCAGCGCCGCGCTGATGTCGGCAGTCGGGTTCGCCTCGTCGAGTCCGCGCTTGATCGATTGCTTGAGTTCTTCGGCAGCGAGTTCGCGCTCGATTTCGGCGCGCACGTTCTGCCAGCTTGCGCGCGCACGCCGCGCAAGCGCGCCCGCGGTGCGCGCGGCCTTGGGCAGGCGTTCCGGCCCCAGCACAAGCAGTGCGACGACCGCGATCAGCGCCAGTTCGCCGGTGCCGATATCGAACATGGCACGCTTACTGCGACTTGGTGTCGGTTTTGTCGCCGGTATTCTGGCTGGCCTGGGCCGGCGGCGGATCCGCCTTCAACTGCTCGGTCGTGGATTTGTCGTCGTCCTGCATGCCTTTCTTGAAATTCTTGATGGCGGAAGCCAGGTCGCCGCCGATGTTCGGCAGTTTCTTGGTACCGAAGATCAGCACGACCACGACGACGATGATGATCCAATGCCAAATGCTCAAACCACCCATAAACTGCTCCGAGACAATCAAGTGTGCTGGATGACAACGCGCGTCGCGGCGATGCGCCGACACTCACGCCCTAGCGCGCAGTGTACTCTTCTAGTCGATCGCGGAAATCCACGACGGCATCCGGCACATTGCCCAGTCCGCCTTCGAAGATGCGCCGCGGGGTGATGCCTTCGCCGTACACCGCCTGATTGGCGGTATTGTCGATGGACAGCACCGAGCCGTCGAGGGCGACGCCGGCAAACAGGCCGCGCGCACGCGAATACGAATAGATTTCCGCACGCAATTGCGCGTCCGTGGCCGCGTTGGCCGAGCGGCCGACCGGCCCGGCCGCAACCGACGCATCGGCGCCAAGCGTGAACTTGCCGTGCACGATCGAATCCACCCCGCGCTGGGTGCGGAAAATCAGGATCACGTCGGTCGACTGCACGCCGACCTGAAAGCCGATGCTGCCGCCGGTCATGCCGATGAACGTGGGATTGCTCCAGACGTCGTTCGGCGTCTTCACCGACAACAGCCCCAAACCGTGGCGGCCACCAATGATCAATCCGGCCTTGATCACATCGGGTATCACCGCGACCGCGTAGGCGTCGCGGAGCAAATGGCCGGGAATCCGGCTATCCGGCGCCTGCATGATTTGCTTGAGTACGCGCACCGCGTTGTTGGCGCGTGCGGTTTCCTGTTCACCCGCGTGGGCGGGAGAAAAGGTCGTGGCGATGAGCAATGCCGCACAGGCGGCAAGCCGGGCGATCCAGCGTGACATCAACGGATTCCTTCGAAGAGCCGGGCGCGGCCGGCACGGCCACGCATCAAAGGCTTGGACGCCAGCGACGCAGTCGAGTTCCGGCGACAAGCGCGAACAACGCGATCAAGGCGAGGATTCCACGCCAGGAAAGCGTTGGCGTTGGCGAGTTCGCGGCGGTCGCAGCACAGATTCCGGAAGGAATCGCCAGACCCTTGAGGCCGATCTGGTACAGGTTGTTGTAGGCCGGCGATTTGGTGTCGATCGGGCGTGGCGGCGTGATGCTGCCCAGGTTGGAAAGCGCGCCCGTAGTCACCGACAGCTGCGCCAGGTCGCTCCAGGCGGCGACCGCGGTGTTGCCCGGTTGCGGCGGCACGTAGTCCAGCACGGCCCACAACTGCCCGGTCGAATCAAACCCGGGACTGACCGTGGTGACGTAATCGGTGGATTGATAGCTTCCGATCTGACTTGCCGAAACCTTGACCGGATCGATCGAATACAAATTGTTGTTGCCCTGACTGCCGGTCCCGAACAGCAACGAGCCGCGCGCGGCCAGACCGGTGAGCTTGACGCCAAGATTGCCGAGCAAGGTGACGTTCGCGGTTGCCGGGTCCACGCTCCAGAACTGGCCGGTACTCGCCGACATCCACAACTTGCCGTCGCAGGTGAATGCAAGTCCGAGATCAAGCTGGTTGTTGGAGCCTGTGCTCAGGGCGCCGATTGCGGTCGCGATGCCCGTGGTCTTGTCGATCGTGAGCAGGGTCTTTGTCGGGCCTGCATCCGATACGCCGTAAAGCACGCCTCCGGGGCTGAACGTCAGGCCCTCGATGTTGGCGATCTGCTGGCCGCCAATCGTGCCCGCGCCGCCGATCGACACGGCGGTGTTCGTCGCCAGATCGACGGAATAAAGCACATTGAAAGCCTCGCCGTAACCGACGAGATCGGCGGCGCGTGCCTGACTGGCGAAGACGCCAAGCACGAGCGCTGCAAAAAGTGCGCGCAGGGGCATGCGATGTTCTCTTGTAAGTTCTTGTAGTAATCGTCTGCCACATCGTCGAGGACGTGGCCACGCGAGTCTAGCAGCGAACCCAAGGAAAAACAAAGCACTGGCGTGACGGTGCTACACTTTCACCGCTTTGGCGCGACCGGACCCCATCGCTATGGTCAATTGCCGTCCGATCGCACAAGATATTGGGTTTTCAGCACGTCGCCGGGGAGCCGTGGCCACTCATCATGTCTGAATCGGGTCGGGAATCGTCTCCGGCAACCGCGGTGCTGCTGTTGAATCTGGGCACTCCTGCGGCGCCCACGCCCTCGGCCGTGCGGCGATACCTCGCGCAATTTCTGAGCGATGCACGCGTCATCGACTACCCGCGCTGGCTGTGGTGGCCGATCCTGCATGGCGTCATCTTGCGCCTGCGCCCGCGGCGATCGGCGCGCGCCTACGCAAAAATCTGGACGTCACAAGGTTCCCCACTGCTGGTCAACACGCTGGCGTTGGCGAAAAAGCTGGGCGCGGATCCGGCGATAGTCGGGTTGCGTGTCGTGGCGGCCATGACGTATGGCGAACCGGCGATTCCCGAAGCGATTCGTGCCTTGGCCAAGGATGGCGCGCAGCGGATTGTGGTGTTGCCCTTGTTCCCCCAGTACTCGGCCACATCCACGGCGGCAGCGCTCGACGCAGTTTTCGCTGCGCTGCGCGCGGAGCGTCGCGTACCCGAAATCCGCAGCATTGCCGATTACCACGCCGACCCGGATTACATCGGGGCACTGGCGGCGAGCGTCGAAAAGTACTGGTTTACCTACGGTCGCGGCGAACGCCTGCTGCTATCGTTCCACGGCATTCCCGAACGCTACGTCGCGGCGGGCGATCCGTATCGCGATCAATGCCTGGCTACGGCGAATCTGTTGCGCGAACGCCTGGGTATTGCCGATAACGAGCTGGCCATCACTTTCCAGTCGCGCGTTGGTCGTGAACGTTGGCTCGCGCCCTATACCGACGCGACGCTGGCGCAATTCGCCCAATCCGGCGTGCGCCATGTGCAGGTGCTATGTCCGGGATTTGCGGTCGATTGCCTGGAAACGCTCGAAGAAATCGCGATCCGCGGGCGTGAACAATTTCTCGCTGCTGGCGGCGAACGGCTGGACTACATCCCGGCGCTGAACAGTTCCGCCGCGCATGTGCGCATGCTGGCGAACCTGATCCGCCGGCACACGCAGGGCTGGAACGATGCTGGCACGTGATATCGAGCTGGACTGCTCGAACCTACGCCTCGCCGCACGCGCCTGGGGCGATCCGGCGTTGCCGAAACTGCTGGCCCTGCACGGCTGGCTGGACAACGCCGCATCGTTTGATGCGCTCGCTCCGCTGCTTTGTAGACATTTCCACATTGTTGCGATCGACTTTCCCGGTCATGGCCGCTCGCAATGGCGCGCGCCGGGCGCCTGGTACCACACCGTTGATTACCTGAGCGATGCCCTCGGCGCCGCAGGTGCGCTCGGCTGGCAGCGCTTCGGCATGCTCGGCCATTCGCTGGGCGCCGCCGTCGCTAGCATGATCGCCGGCGCCTGCCCGGAGCGCGTCGAGCGCCTGTTGCTGATCGAAGGCCTCGGCCCGATCACTGGCGCAGCGGACGACGCAGCGAAGCAACTCGGACGCGCACTGGCCGAACGCGCCAACGCGAAAAGCAAGGCGCCGCGCGTGTTCGCCAGTCTGGATGATGCAATTTCTGCGCGACAACGTGCGGGCGATTTGTCGGTTGCGGCGGCGCGGGCGCTGGTCGAACGCGGCGTCAAACCCGTCGACGGCGGCCTGACCTGGTCGACCGATCCGCGCCTGATGCTTGCTTCGCCGGTGCGCTATGTCGAAGAACAGATTCTGGCCGTGCTGCGGGAAATACGCGCTCCAACCGGCCTGATCCTCGCGCAACCGGAGCAACCTTATATGCCGCGCGCGGGAATG
>JAFEEK010000045.1 GCA_018241165.1 Pseudomonadota bacterium | reverse complement strand
GGCAGATGCTGCTGCATCTCCAATCGCGACAAAGTGAGCAGATCCTCGACGATCTGGCCCATGCGCCGCGATTGCACGCGCATTTCGTCCAGCACCGGCGCAAGCGCCGGGACTTCCTGCGGATCGAGCAGTTCCAGATAACCGTGGATCACGGTGAGCGGCGTGCGCAATTCGTGCGAGACGTTGGCGACGAAATCGCGGCGCACCTGTTCCAGCCGCGCGAAATCGCTGACATCGCGCACGCGCAACACGCGCTGGTCGCGGCCGAACGCGATCCAGCGCGCATTGATCCGGATGTTCGCATCGCTCGGCGCGGCGATGTCCTCGGCGCGCGCTTCGCCGCTGCGCAGCCATTCGCCGAGTGCGCCATCGCGCAGGCGTTCGCTGAGCAACGCGCCGCGATCCCGAGGCCAGTTGAGTCCCAACAACCGAGAAGCCGACCGATTGATCCAGCGCACGCGGCCATCGGCATCGAGCAGGACCAGTGCGTCAGGAAATGCCACTGCCGCATTGCGCAGGTCGCGCAATTGCGCGGCAAGCCGGCGCGCGCGCGAAGCCGTCATGCCGATGCCGAAAACCGGTAGCCGGCGCCGCGCACGGTCTGGATCAGGCCATCCAGCCGCCACGGTTGCAGGGTCTGGCGCAGGCGGCGGATATGCACATCGACCGTGCGTTCTTCGACATAGACGCTGCCGCCCCAGACGTGATCGAGCAGTTGCGCGCGCGAGTAGACGCGCTCGGCGTGGGTCATGAAAAAATGCAGCAGCCGGTATTCGGTCGGGCCGATAGCAATCGTGTCCGCGCCCGCATGCACGCGATGCGCGGGACCGTCGATCTTCAGGCCGCCGAGTTCGATCACGCCCGAGCCGTCGTCGCCGTGACTGCGCCGCAGCACGGCTTTGATGCGCGCGATCAACTCGCGCGTGGAAAATGGTTTGACGACGTAATCGTCCACACCGGCTTCCAGGCCGTTGACGCGATCCATCTCCTCGCCGCGCGCGGTAAGCATGATGATCGGCACCTCGGCGGTGAGGGTTTCCTTGCGCAGTCGCCGCGCCAGTTCCAGGCCGCTCATGCCCGGCAGCATCCAGTCGAGCAGGATCAGGTCCGGCACCGTTGCCGCGACCGCAAGCTGCGCCTCGCGCGCATCCGCGGCCAGCATCGGCTCCATGTCCGCCTTGCGCAGCGCGAACGCGACCATGTCGCGGATCGAGCTTTCGTCTTCGACAACAAGTATGCGTTTTTGCATCGTGACAGCCTAGCGCAAAGTCCGTGGCGCGGCGATTACAGCCGGTTTTGGTTACGGTTGCGTGACAACCATCGCCACGTTGCGCGAGCGTTGCTTGTCGCCCCCAATGTCGTCCGCTATAGTCGCGGCCGTGAATGTCATTGGGGAGTAGCCATCCTCGTCCCCGGGGAATTCGCGTCAACATACTTGGCGGTTCGTTGAACCCCATGGCGCGAATGGCAGGCGCAACCGCAACGGTTGCGCAGGCTCGGCGAGACCTTTGGCCTTCGGCATGCTCACCCGGCCGGGCGAGCCATGCCGTTGTGCCATCGGTAATCGCTCGCCCGGCCCATGAGCTATCCCATGCTGCTTACCGCCTTCGCGTTCCTGTTTTCGGCCGGCTTGATTTATCTGGCCTGCGAATTCTTCGTCAATGGCGTGGAATGGGTCGGCCGGCGACTCAATCTCGGCGCGACGACCACCGGCACCGTGCTGGCCGCGTTCGGTACGGCGCTGCCGGAAAGCGCGGTCACGTTCATGGCCGTCGTCTTCGGTCGAGATGCGGCGCAGAAGGACATCGGCGTCGGATCGGCACTGGGCGGCCCGCTGGTGTTGGCCACGATCGCGTATGCCGTCGTCGGGCTGGCCCTGCTGCTCAATCGCAAGCGGCTCGGGCGCAAGGACTCGCAGATCAGCGTCGATCACCAGCGCCTGGGCCGCGACCAGTTGTGGTTCCTGGTGATTTTCGTGGTCAAGATCGCCCTTGGCCTTGTCGCATTCGCCTGGAAACCGTGGCTGGGATGGCTGTTCCTGGCAGCGTATGCACTCTACGTGTGGCGCGAGATGCGGCAGGACGGCGACGACGATGCCTACGAGGAACTGGAGCCGCTCAAGCTTCGTCCGCGTGCCAGCGAACCGGCCTTGCGCTGGGCGTTGTTGCAAACCTCGCTTGCGTTGGCCGTGATAGCGATTGCATCGCATGTGTTCATCGGGCAACTGGAATCGATCGCCACTTCCCTGCACATGTCGCCGCATCTGGTCGCACTGGTGCTCAGCCCGGTCGCCACCGAATTGCCGGAGACGATGAACGCGCTGATCTGGGTGCGCCAGGGACGCGAACGCCTCGCGCTCGCCAACATTTCCGGCGCGATGATGATCCAGGCCACGGTACCGAGCGCGCTCGGTATCTTCTTCACGCCCTGGAAATTCGATGCGCCGTTGCTGGTCTCCGGCCTGGTGACGATGGCCGCCGTGATCGTGTTGTGGCTGATCTTCCGGCGCGGACACGTGCGTGGCGGACGCCTGATTCCGGTCGGACTGCTCTATGGCGTGTTCGCCGCGATCGTGATTGCCTTGTACCAGGCGTAAGCGCGACACACGACAATGCGATGCCGTCCCTCGCTGTCAGTGCTCAAACGTGTAAACTGGTGGCGGGGCGTTTTTCAGCGTCGCGAGGGGCGCGCTGGTCTGACCATTTTTCAAGCCGTGCGAGCCTTGTCAAGCTGCGTGCGATGGCCATTGAAGTCTGCTGGGGGTAGTCATGCATCGTTGTCCACTTTCGCTGGTGCGCAGCGGCGCTGCGTTGTTTTCTGCATTGCTGCTGTTGCTGACAGGGACATCGGCGTGGGCGGTTCCCGACAACTGGTCGCCAGCGGCGCCGCTCGCGAATGCGCGCCAGTTGCATACGGCGACGTTGCTCTCCTCGGGCATGGTGTTGGTCGCCGGAGGATCTGCCGGCAACGGAGTACTCCGCAGCGTCGAGATCTACGATCCGGCAAGGAACGTATGGAACACGGCAAGCATTCTCGCCACGGCTCGCGCACAACACACCGCCACGCTGCTGCCATCGGGCAAAGTGCTGGTGGCCGGCGGGTTGGGCAATGGCAGTGTCCTCGACAGCGCCGAACTCTACGATCCAGCCAGCAATACCTGGAGCTCGGCAGGAACGCTCGCGAGCAAGCGTTACGGCCACACAGCAACACTGCTACCGTCGGGCAAGGTGTTGGTGTGTGGCGGAACCAGTGGTGTCGGTGCGCTCAAGAGTGCCGAGCTCTACGATCCAACCACGAACAGCTGGAGCACAACGGGCACGCTCTCGAACGTGCGTTACTCCCACACCGCGACCCTACTGCCCTCAGGCAAGGTTCTGGTGGTGGGAGGCTATGACAACAACGCGGCGCTCACCAGCACGGAGCAGTACGATCCGGCGACGGGCACCTGGAGTACGATGGCTTCGCTCGCAGCCGCGCGTTACTCGCACAGTGCGACGCTGCTGCCTTCAGG
>JAFEEK010000459.1 GCA_018241165.1 Pseudomonadota bacterium | reverse complement strand
CGCCGGGTCCGCAAGTCCCGCGAACGGATCGGCTTCGGTGTACTTCGCGATCGCGCAGGCCTGTTCGATCGTCTTGGCGATGGAGTCAACCGCCAGGTCCGCCGTGCTCGCCGAACCCTTGCGCTGGCCGAAGTACACGGTGACGCCAAAGGCGCGGTCGCGGTTGTGCTCGACGGTTTCGACCTCGCCCAGGCGCACATTCACGGACAAGCCGGTGTCGATGCTGGCGCCGACTTCGGCGTCGCTCGCGCCCGCGGCGCGGCAGCGGCGGATTACCTCTTCGGCAAGAGTCGCCAGGCTATCGAGTTGGGCGAGCGAATCGTCGGGTTGTGCGATGATGGCGTTCATGGATTTCCACTTTGCATAACTGAAGAATGATGCACGATTACGACGACGATTCCCACGCCGCCATCCCCCGCGACGAGCGTCCCAGCCGCAGCCAGCGCCGCCGCGAGGCGCTGGATGTGCTCAAGCTCGCGCAGGCGCTGGCCGCGCTGTCCGACGCGCAGTTGTCGCGCGTGCCGCTCGACGACGACCTGCGCGCCGAAGTCGTGCGTACGTCCGCCGTGAAGCAGCAGATCGCGCGCAAGCGCGCCGAACAATTCCTCGCCAAGCAGTTGCGCAAGCTCGACGAGGCCGAACGCGAACCGCTGCGCGCCGTGCTCGAACACGATCGCGAGCATGTGCGCCGCGAAGCCGCCGCCCTGCACCGCATCGAGACCTGGCGTGAACGCCTGCTCGCCGATGGCGATGCCGCGCTCGACGAGCTAATGCAACACACACCATCAGCCGACCGCCAGCGCCTGCGCCAGCTTGCGCGCAAGGCGCGCGCCGAACGCGAAGGACAAAAACCGCTGCATGCCTTCCACGAGTTGTTCCGCGCGCTGCGCAAGTTGCTTTAGCCCCTCTCCCCCATCGCATGGCGATGGGGGAGAGGGTTGGGTGAGGGGGCAACGCCTTGCAACTAAACAACGTTGCAGCAAACCGAAGCACATCCCCCTCACCCTGGCCCTCTCCCCCAAACGAGTTTGGGGGAGAGGGAAAAATCACGCCGCCGTTCCACCGACCGTCATCGCATCGATGCGCAGCGTCGGCTGGCCCACGCCGACCGGCACGCTCTGGCCATCCTTGCCGCATACGCCAACACCTTCGTCGAGTTTCAGGTCGTTGCCGACCATCGATACGCGCGTGAGCACTTCCGGGCCGGAGCCGATCAAGGTCGCGCCCTTCACCGGTCGCGTGATTTTGCCGTTTTCGATCAGGTAGGCCTCGCTCGCGGAGAACACGAACTTGCCGTTGGTGATGTCGACCTGGCCGCCGCCGAAGTTGACCGCGTACAGTCCACGTTCGACCGACGCAATGATCTCGCCCGGATCGCTCTTGCCCGGCAGCATGTAGGTGTTGGTCATGCGCGGCATCGGCAGGTGCGCGAACGATTCGCGGCGGCCGTTGCCGGTGGAACGCATGCCCATCAGGCGCGCATTGAGCTTGTCCTGCATGTAGCCTTTGAGCACGCCGTTTTCGACCAGGGTCGTGCATTCGCCCGGCACGCCTTCGTCGTCGATGGACAGCGAGCCGCGCCGGTTCGGCAGCGTTCCATCATCGACCACCGTGCACAAATCGGATGCGACCTTCTCGCCCATGCGCCCGGCAAAAGCCGACGTGCCCTTGCGGTTGAAATCGCCCTCGAAGCCGTGCCCGATCGCCTCGTGCAGCAGCACGCCGGGCCAGCCGGGACCGAGCACGACCGTCATCGTTCCCGCGGGTGCCGGAATCGAATCCAGATTCACCAACGCCGTTCGCACCGCTTCGCGCGCAAATGCATGCGCGCGACCGTTGGCGAGCAATTCCTTGTAGCCGTAACGCCCGCCGCCGCCGGCATTGCCGGACTCGCGGCGGCCGTGGCGCTCGGCGATCACGTTCACGTTCAGGCGCACCAGCGGGCGCACGTCGGCGGCCAGCGTGCCGTCGGACGCCGCGATCAGCACCGTGTCCAGCGTCGCGGCAAGGCTGACGATCACCTGCGCGACGCAGGGATCGAGCGAACGCGCGAATTTGTCCACTTCGCGCAAAAGTGCAATTTTATCCTCATTCGCCAGCGACTCGACCGGATCGATCGGCGCGTACAGCGCCTTCGCCTCGCGCGCGGCGAGCGCATGGCCGGCACCGGGATTCCCGGACTGCGCGATCGCGCGCGCGGACTGCGCGGCGCTGAGCAGTTGCGGCAGCACGATCTCGTCGGAATAGGCGAATCCGGTCTTCTCTCCGCTCATCGCGCGCACGCCGACGCCCTGCTCTATCGAGTGGCTGCCCTCGCGCACGATGCCGTCCTCGAGCATCCACGATTCGCTGCGCGAATGCTGGAAATACAGGTCCGCCGCGTCGATGGAAGGCCCCAGCAACTGCCCGAACACGCGTTCGAGATCGGTACTGGAAAATCCGCCGGGTTGCAGGAGTTGTTTTTCGACTTGGGCAAGAATTGTCATGAGCGGTTCGTGGCAGCGGCGGGTGGATCGTTCGAGGTTTTTGCATCTTTCTCTTTCGGCGTGGCGGGCGCCGGTTTCCCGGGTGCCGGCTCGCCCTTCACCGTTTCCTTGGCGATCTCGGTGATCACGGGTTTTTCCCAACTGCCGGTGACGCTGTAACGCACGCGGGTGACATCGTTCAGCGCCTTGCGCAGCACGCCCTGCAGCACGGCACCGGCCGCGGCGCCGACCGGCCCGCCGACGACGGCGCCGCCGATCATCAAGGCGCCGCCGACATGCGGCGTGACTTGCATGGTTTGGTCGTAGTCCTTGGCTTTCAAGCCGGCGCGGCCGTCGACGACGATGTCGGCCGCAGGACCCTTGACCTTCAAGCCGGTGGTGAAGGCGTTGCCGTCCTTGAGCGTGAATGTGCCTTCGATCGAATCGAAGCTGAAGCCGGACTTGAAGAAATCGCCGAAATCCAGCGACAGACGGCGCGGGATGGCACCCAGGTTGAACAGGCCGAAGATGCGACCGGCGCCGGGATCGGCGTCCGGAATGCGGCCTTCGGCAACCGAGACCTTGAGCGTGCCATTGATGCGCGCCAGGGCGAACATCGATGGCGATCCGGCCCACTGGCCCTGGATGTGGGCCACGGTGGCGCCGCCATCGACGACGCCGGCATAGCCGAACGTGTCGAGCATGCGGCCAAGGTTCTGCGCAGAAAAATCGATGGAGAAATCCGAAATGTCGCTGCCGGGCTTGCCGGTCCAATCGCCGCGCGCGCGCATTTCCACGTTTTTCGAATGCGTGGTGACCTGCTCGAAATGCGTGCCGCCCGCGACCGGGTAGCTTTCCACCACGGTTGCGCCGAAACGCGAATCGCCCAGGCGAAAATCGCCGATGCGGATATGCAGCGGCGGCACATTGGCCGGATTCTCGCCAGCCATTGCACTGGTCTCGGTGTCGCCCGCGTCCGGCCAGAAGATGCGGTCGAATTGCGCGGTGACGCCGCGCTGGCGGAAATCGGCGAGCGGGATCTCCATGTTGCCGGCGATGTTGGCGCCATCGAATCCGAGGTCGAGTTCGTTCTTCGTCGGCTTCAACGTGAATTGCGCCGGCCCGAAATCGCGGTCCCAGGCGCGCAGATCCTGCGCGTGCAAATCCACGCCGGATACCAATCCCTCGCTGCCGCTGCCGGAATTCGAAACAGCGAAATCCATCCAGCCGGAAAGATCCAGCAGCGGCGCACTGCCGCCGATATCGAAACCGGACGCCGGCAGTGGCGCCGACGCATCGCCGCCGAAGTCCACGCGCGCCGCAAACGCCTGCTTGGGCGACTCCAGGCGGCCGCGCATGCGCATGAGTCCGCCCAGTTGCAGGTCGATGCTGCCGCCGACGAACGGCAGGCCGACGGTCAACGTCAACGGCAAGGCGGTGGCGGCGGATTTGGTCAGCGGCGCAGGCAGGTCGATGCCCACGCCATCAAGATCCGATGCGACGGTGATGCGTTGGCCGGGATTCTTCGCATCGTCGTGGTCCGCGGAAAAGCCCACGTTCCATGCGGCGTTGCCACTGATGCGATTCGCCCACGGCGCGAGGATCGGCGCATACGCGAGCAGGTCGGACGCCGGGAAATTTCCGCGCAGGTTCGCCTCGACGGCATGCGACTTGTCGGTGGCGAATCCGCCGACCGCAAGGCGGAACGTCGCAGGCTTGCCGTCGCGCGTGACCGGCAATTCGCCCGTATCGAACCCGTTTTGCGAAAACGCGAGCGTGCCCGTCGCCTGCTTCAGGCGCAGCGCGTACTGCGCGTCGGTAAGGTCGGCCTGGTTCAGGCTGGCGGTACCGGCCAGATCGAGCTGTTCGGTCGCGTGAATGGGCAGGTGCAAGTGGAATTTCACCTTGCTCTTGCCGCTGACGCTCACGCCCAGCAAGTGTTCGGCGTAGTGCGCGCCGATTGGCGTGGCCTTGATGAAGTCGAGCAGGCTCTTGCCGCTGCCCGAGCCTTCGACATCCAGTTCCAGCACCGCTTCGGCAAGATCGGCGATCGTGACGCTGGCACTATCCACTGCGTTGCCCAGCGCCTGCGCGCTGCCGGACTCGACGCTCAAGCCGTTGTTGACGAAGTCGGCAACGGCACGTACATGTTCGGCGGCAGGCCAATCCGGCAGATAGACCAGCTTCGCGTCGTCGATTTGCGCGCGCGCCTCGAAGCGACCGGCGAAATTCGTGAACGGCCAGTCGGCAAGGTCGCCGCGGAACACCGCGCGGCCATCGACGATCTTTCCCGATACCAGCGCGCGGTCCAGCCATTTCACCCCATCCGGCGGCATGATGTTGATCGGCCAGAACAGTTTCGCGGCCGGCACCTCGCCGTGATCGACCACGGCGTAGACATCCAGCGCCGGACGCGAGCCGTCATCGTGCAATTGCACGCTGCCGCGCAACTGGCCGCCGTAGCCGGCGCCTTCGAAATCCAGCGCGTCGGTGCCGATGCGCCAGCCGCCGTCGCCGTGCCACGCCGCGATATCGCCTGCGAAACGCGAAAATTCCAGGGGCTGGCGAAACACGCGCGCTTCATTCACGCCAAAACCGGCATGCGCCGGCAGATGCAGATTGAAACCGTCCGCATCGCCGAGCAGGGTGCCGGTCAGGCTGGTGATGCCCGGTAGCGCATCCACCGCGTGCCATGCGAGTGTGTCCAGATCGGCGGAAACGTCGAAATCCTGCGCGCCATCGAAATGCAGCTCAACGCGCTGCAGGGTACCGGCCGGGTCGGCCATGTACAGCCAGCGCCGCCACGCCGGCGACGCCGCTTCGCTGAGCATCGCCACGCTGGCCGGAGCGGAAATGTTCACGCCTTGCAGACGAACGTCCCAGCGCGAATCGGCCGCCGCCGGATCACGCGTTTTTTCCAGATGGATGCTTGCCGGCACGGCGACGATACCTTGCCGCGCGAGGACGAGATCGGCCACATCGGCGCTCCAGCCGCGATCGCCACGCTGCCAGCGCGCGCCGAACGCGATGCGGTCGAAACCCACGCGCGGGACGATGCTGCGCCTGGGGTCGAGTTCGATCGGCGTAGATGAGGTCAGCACGACGTTGGTGAGATCGGATTCCAGGCGCGCGCGCTCCAGGCGGTCGCGCTTCCACCAACCCCAGAATTGCAGGCGGCCGCTGCCGCGTTCGGCTTGCAAGCCTTGCCACGCGTAGCCGTGCGTGAGGGCCGCCAGGTCCAGCGCAGTGCCGCCGAGGTACAGTTCGCCGTCGCGCGAGGAACTGTCGTAGTCGACCACGGCATCGATCGGCGACTGCGTGTCGGCGCAGCGTACGCGCGCGAGCATGCGATGCGTGCTGCCCGAATTGACCAGGCGCACTTCGTCCGAGAGCAGCGTGACCGGCTTGCTGTCCGGCGCGGCCTGGATCGTTACGCGCAGGTCCCGCAGCACCAGCGCGCCAAGCGAAAGCAGCACGGAGTCTTTTGCATCGCCGGCGGCCTGCCCGCCGGCGTCGATCCCGCTCAATTGCCATTGGCCGTTTGCATCGCGCGCCAGGTGCAGGTTCAAGCCGACGAGACGAAACTCGTTCCACGCCTGATTGCGATGCAAGGCGGAAAAGAAATTGATCTTCAACTCGGCCTGCGCAATCGTGCTGCCGGGAGCCTTCGCATCCGCACCGGCGATGTGCACGCCATGCAGTGCCAGCAGCGGGCCATCGCGTTCCCAGACGCCGGTCACGCCATCCAGTGTCACCGCACGCTGCAAGCGATCGCTCAACAGCGCGGCAATGCGTTGCGGATGACTGGCGATCCACGGCAGCGCGATCTGCGCCACGCCAACGCCCAGCGCAAGCACGATGACCACGGCGGCGAACAGCGCCTGCAACCACAGGCGCGCGCGCCGGATGTGGGGCTTCCACATCACGAGCGCTGCGCTCCGGCGCCACCGAAGCTCCAGTGCTCGTCATTCCGGCGAAAGCCGGAATCCAGTTCCTTGCTCTTGATTTGAATTGAGCAAAGGCGCTGGATTCCGGGTTCCGCCTTCGGCGGCCCCGGAATGACGAAAAAATGCACCCGGGTGTGCGCGCTACAGCAGCACGACATCGTACTGCTCCTGCGCGTAATGCTCCTCGGGCTGGAAGCGGATGGTCTTGCCGATGAATTCCTCGAGTTCGGCCACCGCCGCGGATTCCTCGTCGAGGATGCGCGCGACGACTTTCGGCGCCGCCAGCACGAGCAGCTTCTTGGCCTCGAACTGGCGCACGGCACGGGTGATTTCGCGGAAAATTTCGTAGGTGACGGTTTCGGCCGTCTTTATGTTTCCGCGCCCTTCGCACGCCGGGCACGGCTCGCACAGTTGGCGTTCGAGACTCTCCACCGTACGCTTGCGCGTCATCTGCACGAGGCCCAGCTGCGTCATCTCGTAGACCGTGGTCTTGGCGTGATCGTGGGCCAGGGATTTTTCCAGCGTGCGCAGGACCTGGCGCTTGTGTTCTTCATCGACCATGTCGATGAAGTCGATGATGATGATGCCGCCGAGGTTGCGCAGGCGCAGCTGGCGCGCCGCCGCCTGCGCCGCCTCGAGGTTGGTGCGATACACCGTTTCCTCGAGGTTGCGATGGCCAAGGAAGGCGCCGGTGTTGACGTCGATGGTGGTCATGGCCTCGGTCTGGTCGACGACGAGATAGCCGCCCGACTTCAATGGCACCTGCTTCTTGAGCGCGCGCTGAATCTCGTCCTCGACACCGTACAGGTCGAAGATCGGACGCTCGCCCGGATAGTGCTCGATGCGTTCGGCGAGTTCGGGCATGAACTGGCTGGCGAACCCCAGCATGCGCTCGAGCGTTTCGCGCGAATCCACGCGCACCTTTTCGACGTCCTTGCGCATCAGGTCGCGCAGCGCGCGCAGCGGCAGCGAAAGATCCTCGTACACGCGCTCGCCGGCGCGGGTGCGGGCCATTGCTTCCTGCACGGATTGCCAGAGCCGGGTCAGGTAGGCCACGTCTTCGGCCAGCGCTTCGGCGCCCTGACCTTCCGCATTCGTGCGTACGATGTAGCCGTGGCCGGTTTCCAGCGCGCGTGCCTGCAAAATCTCCTTCAGACGCGCGCGTTCGGTTTCGTCCTCGATGCGCACCGACACGCCGATGGCCTTGGCCAGCGGCAGCAACACGAGATAACGCGACGGCACGGACAGGTTCGTGGTCAGGCGCGCACCCTTGCTGCCGATCGGATCCTTGATCACCTGTACGACGATTTCCTGGCCATCGCGGACCAGTTCGCCGATCGGCTGCGAGGGCGGCGGCGGCGGGGGTTCCTGACCGTCGCCGGCCAACGGCGGCACAGCGCGCAGGATGTCCGAGGCGTGCAGGAACGCCGCGCGCTCCAGCCCGATCTCCACGAATGCCGCCTGCATGCCGGGCATGACCCGGCTGACGCGGCCCTTGTAGATGTTGCCGACATAACCGCGGCGCAGGGCACGCTCGATCAGCACTTCCTGCAGTACGCCGTTTTCGACGACCGCGGCGCGGGTTTCGCGCGGCGTCACGTTTATGAGGATTTCTTCGGACACGACAACCACTTAAAAGGATTTTCTAAACCGATTTATAGCCCGGTATCGCCGGGTTGTCGATGCCGGTTCGTTGCCGCGGCGGGCTAGGCGTGGATATCGAATCGTTGCAATAGCGTCATTGTCTCATGCAGCGGCAAGCCCATGACACCGGAATAACTGCCCGCAAGGCGCACCACGAACGCTTCTGCCCGGCCCTGGATTGCATAGGCGCCGGCCTTGCCCTGCCATTCGCCACAGGCGACGTAGGCTGCGATCTGGCCCGGATCGAGCCGCGCAAATTCTACTTGTGTGATGCTGAACGCATGCTCTTCGCGACCGGCGGACAGGCACCAGACCGCGGACAATACCTCATGCGTGCGCCCCGACAGACGCCGCAGCATCTCTCGCGCTTGCTCCGCATTGGCCGGCTTGCCGAAAACGGTCCCGTCGAGCACGACTTCGGTATCGGCCCCCAGCACAACCGCGCCGGCGATGCCGGACAACGTGAGAAGTCCGGTGGCGGCCTTCTCGCGCGCCACGCGGCCGACGTACTCGATCGCAGACTCGTCCGCCGCACGCACTTCCGGCACGTCGACATCGATGATGTCGAATTGCACGCCAAGGCGATCGAGCAGTTCGCGGCGGCGCGGCGACTGCGAAGCGAGATAAAGCACGGCATCTTCCTCAAGAAAGTCCTCGCCAAGGCTGCCGGGTGCAGCAGGCGCAATGTGGTGCCTAGCCGGCCATGCGCCAGATATTTCGGCCGGCCCGCTTGGCCTCGTACAGCGCCGTATCGGCCTTTTGCAGCAAGGTTTCGGGATCGTCGACCGGATCCACGGCGAAGGCGATGCCGACGCTGGCGCTGACTTGCGCCTGCTCGTCGCCCGTCGCGATGGGTTCGCGCAGGCTTCCGAGCAGCTTGTCGGCAACGGCCTGCGCGTCGTCCGCCGTATCGATCTGTTCGAGTACGACCACGAATTCGTCGCCGCCCAGGCGCGCAACGAGATCGACATCGCGCACGTTTCGGGTCAGCCGCTGGGCGAACTCGCGCAATACCGCGTCGCCGGCGACATGTCCCAGAGTGTCGTTGATGCTCTTGAAATGGTCGATGTCCAGGTACAACAGCGCAAGCGGCCTGCGGCTGCGCCGACTGCGCGCGACCGCCAGCTCGAGCCGTTCGATGAAACGCAGGCGGTTCGCCACCCCGGTCAGCGAATCGTGGCGAATCAGGCGCAGCAATTCGGCCTGTGCCTGCTTGAGCTCGGAAATATCGAAACTGACCGCATAAAATCCGGCGACCGCCCCGTCGTCGCCGATATCCGGCACGTAACGCGACTGGTAGTGGCTGCGCTTGCCGTTGACTTCGCGTTCGATCTCGAAAGCCACTTCCCTGCCTTGCAGCGCCGCCTGCACAAAGGGCTGGATCTCCGCCCAGTTGGCGTCGCTGACGACGTCGCGCACACGCTTGCCGATCATCTCCGACTCGCTTCTCGAATTGTCGCGAAGCGCGTAGGCATTGACGAAGGTATAGCGTTCATCCTTGTCCACGTGCAACACGACAGCCGGGACATTCGCAGTGATCGCACGCAAGCGCCGCTCGTTGTTGCGCAGGGCCTTCTCGGCGATCACGCGAGTGGTCACGTCGCGGCCCGAGTAGATCACGTCGGGCGGTACGCGCGGATCGGCGCTGGGCACCTGCGAAGCGTTTGCCTCGATCCACAGGTAACGGCCATCCTTGCGCAACACGCGAAACAGGATCGACGTCGTGCCACCTTGCGCCTGCAGCCGCGCCAGTTCCTGTTGCACATGCCCGCGATCGTCCGGATGCACGAGATCCCAGCGCGTGGAAGCCAGTTCGTCGCGGCTCCAGCCCAGCATTTCGTAAGCCGACGGCGAAATGTAGCGACGCACGCCATTTTCGTCGAAGCGCACGACCAGGTCGCGCGAATAATCGGCCAGCATGCGGTACTCGCGCTCACTCGCCGCCAGTTGCCGCACGAGTACGGCGCGCCCGGTCAGGACGATCGCGACCGGCAGGGCGAACACGCAGGTGCTCGCAACGAAGCCTTGCAACACCAGCGTGCGCCAGGCGTCGCCGAGTTGCGTCATGTGCGCAAAGGGACCGATCCCCGATGCGTGCGTGGACACGGCGACAATGGCGACCAGGCTGGTGCCCAGTGCGAATCCGGCAAACCGGCGCCGGAACGTCACCAGCAACAGCGGCAGGAAGACGATGTACGGAAATGGAAAGTACGAGGTTCCGAACACCAGCCCACAGGTCGCGGCGAGCACGGCCATCTCGCCGAAGAACGCCAGGCGCTGGCCGGGCACGCCGAAGATGTTGCGGCCGAGCAACCCGGCAGAAATTGCCAGGGTGGCAAAGATCGCCATGCCCAATACATGCGACGCCATCCAGGCGACAAACCGGTCGAAGTCGGCGAATCCGGCCAAGCCATGCAATCCGGCAACCGCCACCGCCGCGGACAATGCGCACGCCCCGAGCGTCGCTGCGGAGGCACGCAGGCTGATGGAAGAAATGCGCGACAGATCGCTGAAATCGCCCACCCGGCCAGCGATGACCCAGGCCACGACCACGGGATCGATGATGTCGGCGATGCTGAGCAGCATGCTCGTGCGGCCGGATCCGCCATGCGCGACATTGACGCCAATGAAAGCGATGAAAGCCGCCGCAAAATACCAGCCCCAGCGACGGCGCGGCGACACCGCCATCACCCCGCAGACGATACCGCTGGCAGGCCACAAGGTGGAAAGTCCGGCCGGCCCGCGGGCGTAATTCATCGCCCACCACGAAACGGCGGCAACCACAAGGGCAAGCGCCAGGGCCCGGCCCATGTTCGCCATTGTTTCGCCGCTGCGGGAGTCTGCGCGATCCATGAGAAGCCTAGTTTCTCACAAGGCATCCGCAAACGCCGTGAAGTCGCCCGAACCCGCCAGTCCCGGTTCAGCCGCGGTGGTAGGGATGGTTGGCGAGCAGGCTGGCGGCGCGATAAAGCTGTTCGGCAACGATGATCCGCACCAGCGGATGCGGCAACGTCATCGGTCCAAGCGACCACTTCTGGTCAACGCGGTCGAGCAGTTCCGGCGCAAACCCATCCGCGCCGCCGACGAGCAACGCAAGGTCCTTGCCCTGCATGCGCCAACGCTGGAGTTGCTGCGCCAGTTCCTCGCTCGACCACGGCTTGCCGCGGCCATCCAGCGCCACGACATGCGCACCCTTCGGAATCGCGGCGAGCAGGGCCGCGGCCTCTTCGGACATCGCGCGCGCCGGATCGCGCGACTTTGCGCAGACCTCGACCAGGTCCAACGGCAATTCGCGCGACAGGCGCTTGGCGTATTCGGCGAACCCTTGTTGCACCCATGCCGGCATGCGTTCGCCGACGGCGATCAAATGCGCGCGCATGGCGCCAGACTACTCAACTCGCATTGGCCGCTTCAGGCATGTCGTCCCCCACCGTCCACAAGCGTTCGAGTCCGTAGAACTCGCGGATGCGCGGCAGCATCACATGCACGATGATGTCGCCAAGGTCGACCAGCACCCATTCGGCTTCGCGCTGGCCTTCCACGCCGAGCGGCATCATGCCCGCCTTCTTGACGAACTTGACCACTTCGTCGGCGAGGGACTTCACGTGCCGCGTCGACGTGCCGCTGGCAATGAAAAGGATATCCGCGATCGAGGTCTTGCCGCGCACGTCGATCTCGTGCACGTCCTTGGCCTTCAATTCGTCGAGTGCGGCCAGTACCTGCCGGCGCAGGAATTCGACCGGATCGGACTTCATCGTTACGGATGTGGCTGGTTTCGCGGCTTTGGCCTTCTTCGGCGCAGGTTTCGCCGAGGCCGATCTGGTCGATTTCGATTTGGCCGAACCTGATTTGGTCGAGGCGGCCTTGGAAACGGAACGGGGCTTGCGTGCGGTTTTCGATGCGGTGGCCAAGCGGCGATATCCTCGTTGGGTTGTGCAAATCAGTATAGGCCGATTTTTGCGCCAAGCCACTACCGCGCAAGCAGCGATCGACGCGTTACAATGGACATCCTCCTGCTGCGGCCTCCGCCCATGTCCGATGCCGCCACCGCGTCCGAATCCATTGCGTTCCGCGACCTCGGTCTTGGCGATGCCGTTCTGGCCGCGTTGGCCCAAGTCGGCTACGAGACGCCCTCGCCGATTCAGGCTGCGACTATCCCGCCCCTGCTCGCCGGCCGCGACCTGCTCGGCCAGGCGCAGACCGGCACCGGCAAGACTGCCGCGTTCGCGCTGCCGATCCTGGCGCGGCTGGACTTGTCGAAAACCAAACCGCAGGCGCTGGTACTGGCGCCGACGCGCGAACTGGCGATCCAGGTCGCCGAGGCATTCCAGCGCTACGCGGCGCAAATGCCCGGTTTCCACGTGTTGCCGATCTACGGCGGCCAGAGTTACGGCCCGCAACTGTCCGGATTGAAGCGCGGCACGCACGTCGTCGTCGGCACGCCCGGGCGCGTGATCGATCATCTGGAACGCGGCTCGCTGGATCTGTCGCAGTTGACCACATTGGTGCTCGACGAAGCCGACGAGATGCTGCGCATGGGTTTCATCGACGATGTCGAAACGGTGCTGAAGAAAACGCCGCCGACGCGCCAGATCGCCTTGTTCTCGGCGACCATGCCGAGCCAGATCAAACGCATCGCGCAAACCTATCTGCGCAATCCAACCGAAATCGCGATCAAGGCCAAGACCGCCACCGCGGCGAATATCCGTCAACGCTATTGGTACGTCAGCGGCGTGCACAAGCTCGACGCGCTCACGCGCATCCTCGAAGCCGAACCGTTCGAGGCGATGCTCGTGTTCATGCGCACCAAGCAGGCCACCGAGGAAATCGCGCAGAAACTGCAAGCGCGCGGATTCGCCGCAGCGGCGATCAACGGCGATGTGATCCAGGCGCAGCGCGAACGCACCATCGCGCAGCTCAAGGATGGCCAGATCGACATTCTCGTGGCCACCGACGTCGCCGCACGCGGACTCGACGTCGAACGCATCAGCCATGTGCTCAATTACGACATCCCGACCGACACCGAAGCCTATGTGCATCGCATCGGGCGTACGGGTCGCGCCGGTCGCAGTGGCGAGGCGATCCTGTTCGTGGCGCCGCGCGAGCAGCGCCTGTTGCAGGCCATCGAACGCGCCACGCGCCAACCGATCACGCAGATGCAGTTGCCCAGCGTCGAAGCGGTCAACGACCGGCGCATCGGCAAATTCAAGCAACGCATCGCCGACGCGCTGGCCGGTGACGACCTGGCGCCCTTTCGTCAATTGATCGAGCAATTCGAGCAGGAACGCAACGTGCCCGCGGTGGAAATCGCCGCCGCGCTCGCGCGCGTGGTGCAAGGCAAGCAGCCGTTGTTGCTGCAAGCGCCATCGCGGGAATCGCGACCAATCGACAAACCGCGCTTCGAAAAACCGGCTCGCCACGAACAGACTTCATCTCACGCTCGCGACAAGCATCAAGATTCGTCATTCCGGCGAAAGCCGGAATCCAGCGCCTTCGCGCCGGCAGACAAGTCGCCGGGTGCCGGTTTTCGCCGGGACGACGAGATCAAGCAGTCACGCCTGCACCGCGACGATCGCCCGCGCCAGGCCGAAGCGGGATTCGAAACCTTTCGCATCAATGTCGGCAACGACCACGGCGTACGCCCGGGCAATATCGTCGGTGCGATCGCCAACGAGGCCGGCCTGGACGCCAAACACATCGGCCGCATCGACATCCGCGACCGCTACACCCTGCTCGATCTTCCCGAAGGCATGCCCGAAGAAACATTTCGGCTGCTCAAGACGGTTCGGGTTGCCGGCCAGCGCCTGCTCATCAGCCGCATGAGTGATTCGACCGAACCGACTCGCACATTCGACAAGCTGCCACGCAAACCGACGTTCAAGCCGCCTTTCAAACCGGCCGGTCACAAACCGAAGTCGTTCAAGCCCGGCGGGTTCGACAAGCCCAAGCGCGGGCCGCACAAACACAAGAAAGATCGCTAACCGCGATACGGCGACAACAGGTCGACGTTTGCCAGCAGCGCATCGCGCCTGGAAGCGTGCGGCACGGCCAAGCAGGTCAGCCTCTGCTGCGCTCGCGACTATCCCGCACGGCCGATACGATTTCGCCACGGCGTATCTTCAACGCGGCACTTTTTACGGCAAGCGGCGAAGGCGTTCCCGCGATCGGCTGGATCGTGAACGCGCGGCCATCGCGCCGCTTGACCCTGACGGCTCCGTCTTTTTGTGCGACATCAAGCAGAGAAGCGAAATTTTGACGCGCTTCCGAAAATGTATAGACGCGCATGATTCAGACCTCCAACACCGCAATGCCCAGACTTTCCGCATGAACCTTGAGAGCATCGTCCAAGGTCAGTAAGGGAGTACCTGACTGCTGGGCGCATGCCAGCATATAGGCGTCGTAAGCGTATGTGCGCAACTTCCGCACCAGAATCATCGCCTGCTTCAAATCGACGTCGGCCAACTTGATCGGAATCTGCCGGTACGAATCGATGCAAAGATTCGCTTGAGCGGCGGTGATGCGATGGCGCTTGAGCATTGCCGAAAGCGCGTTACCCACCTCCCAATGTAACGACTTCGGGGCAACCAGCGAATGCCCCGACGTCAGTTCAATGGCGCGATCCCGGCTCGGTTCGCCGCAGACAACCGCGAGAATGACCGACGTGTCGATCGTAATGTCCATGAATATGAATTGTACAATTGCACATATCCAGGCGCAAGTGAAAAAACCGGAGTTTACTTTCCACTGGGCGATCGATCGGCGCGGCGACGATACGTATCCAGCATGGCCGGATCGGCCAGCAGCGCATCCGGAACCAACCAGCGCGGATCGCGCCCGGCGGCGAGCAGCGCGCGCACGGCGCTGGCGGAAATCTCCAACGGCGTGACCGGCAAGTCGAGCACCTTTCCGCATGGCGTTGTGCGTAAATCCGATGCGGCTCGTGCGCGTCGCGGCGCGATTTCCGTCGCCAGTTCAACAGGCAGCCGCGCATCGTGACCCGGCCGCGTCATTACTGCGATATGCGCAAGATCGAACAAGGCACGCCACTCGTGCCACGTCGGCAGGCCGGCGAACGCATCCGCGCCCAGCAACAGGATCAGCGATTGCTCAGCGCCGAATTCCTTGCGCATCTGGCGCAGCGTGTCGACTGTGTACGATGGCTCGCTGCGATCCAGTTCACGCGTGTCCAGTTGCAGGTGATCTTGCCCCGCCAAAGCCACGCGCAACATCGCCACGCGCTGTGCCGCGCTCGCCACCGGTGCCGGACGGTGCGGCGGCACGTGCGCGGGCATCAGGCGCACCGGCGCATCCAGCGCTTCGGATGCTTCCATCGCCACGCGCAAATGCCCTATATGCACCGGATCGAAGGTGCCGCCGAGGATGGCGATGGGATCGGTCATGGAACGTATTTACGTGCGCTGGACTTGGTTTGCATTGCCATCTTGCACCGCCGTGGCTTGGCCGGCCGGCTCGAACGAATTGAAGTTCCGATACTTGAATGCGCCCAGTATCACTCCGATCAACAGCCACGAACCGCCGAACAGGTAGGTTGTACGATCGAATCCCGACCAGACGAAGGCGACGATCAGCAGCCCCACCGCGGGGAAAACGAGATAGCTGAAAACGTTCCGGTATCGTTTCTGCTTGAGGTAGAAGAACACGAATACCGTGATGTTAAGCAGCATGAATGCGGTCAACGCGCCGAAATTGACCAGTTTGAGGATGACTTCCTCGGATACGGACGACGCCAGCACGATCGACGACGACGCCACCAGCGCGATGGCATTGACTGGCGTTTTCAGCCGCGGATGCACCCGCGACAGAAAATCCGCTCCGGGAAGCACACGGTCGCGCCCCATGGAATACAGGATGCGCGCGATCGCCAACTGCGCCGCCAACGCGCTGGCGATACCCGCCGCAATGATGTTGACGACGAGCAACAGGCTGTATAACCAAGGGCCGCCGAGCTCGCGCCCGATCTGGAAAAACCCGAGTTCTGGATCCAGCGACGCATAGTCCGGGTGGACCAGGGCGGCCAGATAGGTCTGCGCGATGAAGATCATGCCGAGCAGCAGCAACGACAACACAGTAGCGTTGCCGATGGTCTTGCGCGGGTTCGCCACTTCTTCGGACAGGGTGCTGATGGCATCGAAACCGAGGAAGCTCAACACTGCGATGGACGTGGCTGTGGCGATGAATCCGGCATTTACATGCTGCGCCTGATAGAACGGCGCGAGCGACCAGCCGCCCGTTCCCTGTTTCAGGACGAACACGAACTCGATCGCAAACACTACGAATATCGCCAGCGCGATCAGTTCCAGTATAAGTAGCGCGAAATGCGCCTTGGCCTGCAGCTCGATGCCAAGAATGTTGACCCCGGCATTGAAACCCACGAACCCCAGCACCCAGACCCAGGCCGGCACATCCGGCAGCAGGCCGTGCAGCCAGGAAGCGCTGAAGGCATACAGCAAGGCCGGAACCAGCAGGTAGTCGGCCAGGATCATCCAGCCGGCGAGAAAACCGAGGTACGGATGCCAGCCGCGCTGCACGTAGGAATACACGGAGCCGGCGATCGGAAACACGCCGCTGAGGTGTTTATAGCTCAGCGCCGTGAACAGCATCGCCACGATGCCGACCGCATACACCAGCGGCACCATGCCATGACTTTGCCGGGCCACAAAGCCGTACACCGACATCGGCGCGATCGGCACCATGGTGATCATGCCGTACACCAACAAGTGCCGCAGGCTTAGTGCGCGCTTCAAATCTTGGCGATAGCCCGTACTCGCGTCTATCGCGGCGTTGGTGGAATCAAGTGCCGGCAGTACACTCGATGCGACGCTGGCAGGAGTTGGCGCGGCCATGATCGGGTCTCTGGAACGGACGAGTGTCGACGGTGCGCGGAGTATGCCAGAGCGGACGCATGGCGCGGATATGGGTGGCCCTACCCCGCCGCGCGCAACATCGCATTCGGTTGCGCAATCATCACCAGCAAGCGTTCCAGTTCGACCCATGCATCGCCAAAACCGCGGCCCTTGCTCAGGCGATCCACGCGCGCGGCCTGCACGAGGCAATCATCCCAGTGTGCGGGACCGGCGCGGCCGAGGACCTTGCGAAAGAATCTCTCGCGCGCATCCCACACGCGTTCGGTACGCAACGCGCTGGCGAGGTTTGGCGCCGCGGCGAGGCGCGCAAGCATCTGCAATTGATACAGGATCATTCCCATCAGCGCGGGAATCGCATCGCCTTCGGCGCGCAGGCCGGAAAGTACGTGCAACGCGCGCGCGGCGTCGCCACCAAGCGCGGCGTCGACCAGCTTGAACACGTCGTAGCGCGCGCTATCGGCAACGAGGTCTTCCAGCGTTTGCGCATCCAGCGGCGCGGAGCCGTGCAGCAACGCGAGTTTGTCGATTTCCTGCGCGGCGGCGAGCGAATTGCCTTCGACGCGTTCGGCCAGCGCCGCAACCGCCGTGCGATCCGGATTCAGACCGCGGCTCGCCATGCGCTGTGCAAGCCATGCGGAGAATTCCTCCTGCCGCATTGGCCACACCGGAACATAGAATCCGGCGTGTTCGGCCGCCATGCACCACGCCGTGCCCTCATTGTCCTTTTTCGACCATTGCAAGGACGTGATCAGCAGCACCGTGTCCGGCGGCGGGTTTTCGCAGAATTCGACGATCGCGGCGCCGCCGTCCTTGCCGGGCTTGCCTGTCGGCAGGCGCAAGTCGATCACGCGGCGCGATGCGAACAATGACATCGCCGCGCCCGCGCGCGCCAGCGCGTCCCAATCGAAGTATTGATCGACATCGAGAATTTCGCGTTCGGCATAGCCGAGTTCGCGCGCCCGCGTGCGCAGCGCGTCGGCGGCCTCGATGACGAGCAGGTGTTCTTCGCCGGCGATCAGATAAACCGGTTTGAGTTCCGAACCGGCGAGATGGTTGCGAAGTTGTTCGAGCGATGCGGACATGCCGCGCTCAGGGCTCGTGTCCGACAGATGCAATCTTGAACATGATCGCCTGCACCATGTCGCGCTGCATGCCCTTCTTGACCTCGTCCTGTTCGGCATTGCTGCCGATCGCCTGGGTCTGGTCGAAGGTGTAATCGCGCGAATGTTCGATGACTTGCGGCGCGAGCAAGGTCTTGCCGTCGGCACCCTGGATGCTCAGTTCGACGTGGTAGACCATCGCGAACTCGTTGACCGTCGCATTCGCGCCAACCGAGCGCACGACCGGCGCGAGCGATACCGAGCCAAGCGTGATTTCTGCGATGCCCTGGCCCGGCGCGCTTTCCACCACCGCGCCGGAACGCGCGAGCGCCGCTTCGACATCGCGAGCGAGCGGACTGAATGGATCCGATGCACTCACGTGCACGCGTTTGAGCACCGACGACAATTGCGCCTCGCCGCGCAACTGGAAACCGCAGGCGGAAAGTCCCGCTGCAAAGACGGCAACAACCATGATGCGGAAGAAATTCATTTCTCGATTCCATCAGGCAACGAAAAAACAATCCGTCATTCCGGCCAAGGATTGGCCGGAATCCAGGTGGCAGGATGCCACAAGCAAAGACACTGGATTCCGGCTTTCGCCGGAATGACGAGCCCCAAATCAAATCAGACAACGATATTCACGATTTTCCCCGGCACGATGACGATCTTTTTCGGCGTCGCGCCGCCGACATACTTGGCTGCATCCGCATGCGCCAGCGCCGCATTTTCCACCACCTCGCGCGGCGCGTCGACGGCAACTTCGATGGTGCCACGCAACTTGCCGTTGACTTGCACCGCCAGCGTGACCGCAGCCCGGGTCAATGCCGACGTATCGGCCTTCGGCCAGGGCACGTCGATCAGGTCTTCGCGATGCCCCAGCGCCTGCCACAGTGCGTGGCAGATGTGCGGCGTGATGGGATTGAGAACCAGCACCAGGGCTTCGAAAGCCTCGTGACGCACTGCGCGGCCCTGGTCGGACTGATCCTCGAATTTGCCGACCGCGTTGAGCAATTCCATCGCAGATGCTATGGCGGTGTTGAACGACAGGCGACGGCCAAAGTCATCAGTCACCTTCGCGATGGTTTCATGGACTTGCCGGCGCAGGTTTTTCTGTGCCGCGTTCAATTTTGAAGCATCCACTTCGGGATGGTCGGGCTGCGCGATATGCGCCTGCGTATCGCGCCACAGGCGGCGCAGGAAGCGCGCCATGCCTTCCACGCCGGCCTCGTTCCACTCCAGCGATTTCTCCGGCGGCGCGGCGAACATCGAAAACAGGCGCACCGTGTCGGCGCCGTATTTTTCGACCATCGTGCGCGGATCCACGCCGTTGTTCTTGGACTTGGACATCTTCTCGATGCCGCCGATCGATACCGGCTTGCCGTCGAAGCGCAGCGTCGCGCCGATCACGCGCGCGCGCTCGTCGCGCTCGATCTCGACATCCGCAGGGTTGAACCACTCGCGGTTGCCGTTTTCGTCCTGGCGATAGAACGTCTCGGCGATCACCATGCCCTGGCACAACAGGTTCGTCGCCGGTTCGTCCGACTTCACCAGCCCCTCGTCGCGCAGCAGCTTGTGATAGAAACGGAAATACAGCAGGTGCAGGATCGCGTGCTCGATGCCGCCGATGTACTGGTCCACCGGCAGCCAGTAGTTCGCACGCGCATCGACCATGCCGACCGCGCCGGGACTGGTGTAGCGCGCGTAGTACCAGCTCGATTCCATGAACGTGTCGAAGGTGTCGGTCTCGCGCTCGGCATCGCCACCGCATTGCGGACACTTGCACTTGCGCCATTCCGGATCGGCCTTGATCGGCGATTGCACGCCCATGAACTGCACGTTTTCCGGCAACACGACCGGTAATTGATCCTCGGGCACCGGCACGGCATCGCATTTCGGGCAATAGATGATCGGAATCGGGCAACCCCAGTAGCGCTGCCGCGACACGCCCCAGTCACGCAGGCGGAAGTTCACTTTGCGCTCGGCCTTGCCCTCGTTGACGAGGCGCGCGGCGATCGCATCGAACGCGGCACGGTAGTCCAGTCCGTCGAATTCGCCGGAGTTGACCAGCGTGCCGTAGTCGCTGAATGCCTGGTCTTCGATGATGCTGCGCTCGAACTCGCGCACGATATCCAGCGCCGCCGGCGCTTCGACGACGTCGATCGCGCGCCCCTCGCCCAACGCCGCAGTCATCGCGTCGGTGTTGTTCGCGGCATCGCGGCCAAGCTCGCGGATCGCCTCGCGCACCGGATCGCTGACGATCACCATCTTGATGAACAAGTCGTATTTGGTCGCGAATTCCCAGTCGCGCTCGTCGTGCCCCGGCACCGCCATCAGCGCACCGGTGCCGTAGCCCCACAGCACGAAGTTGGCGATCCACACCGGCAGCTTTTCGCCGCTGATCGGATGAATCGCGTGGAAGCCGGTTTCGATGCCCTTCTTTTCCTGGGTTTCCAGGTCCGCCTCGGCCACGCCGCCGTGGCGGCATTCGTCGATGAATTTCTGGATTTGTGGATTTGTGGACGCGGCCTTGAGCGCGAGCGGATGCTCGGCCGCCACGCACAGGAAGGTCGCGCCCATCAGCGTGTCCGGGCGCGTGGTGAACACGCGCACGGGTTCGTTTTCGCCGTCGATGGCAAAATCGATCTCCAGGCCACGCGAGCGCCCGATCCAGTTGCGCTGCATGGTTTTGACCGCATCCGGCCAGCCCGGCAGCTTGTCCAGTGCATCAAGCAATTCGTCGGCGTAATCGGTGATCTTGAGGAACCATTGCGGGATTTCGCGCTTTTCCACCACCGCGCCGGTGCGCCAGCCGCGACCGTCGATGACCTGCTCGTTGGCGAGCACGGTCTGATCGACCGGATCCCAGTTGACGACGGATTGCTTGCGATACGCGAGACCCTTCTTGAACAGGCGCACGAACATGCGCTGTTCGTGCACGTAGTAATCCGGCTTGCAGGTGGCGAACTCGCGCGACCAGTCGATGGCGTAACCCATCTGCTGCAACTGCGCGCGCATATGCTCGATGTTGGCGTAGGTCCATTTCGCCGGCGCGGTCTTGTTCTTGATCGCTGCGTTTTCCGCCGGCAGGCCGAATGCGTCCCAGCCCATCGGCTGCAATACGTTCTTGCCGAGCATGCGCTGATAGCGGCTGATCACGTCGCCGATGGTGTAGTTGCGCACATGGCCCATGTGCAGCGCTCCCGATGGGTATGGGAGCATCGACAGGCAGAAGAACTTCGGCTTCGCAGCATCTTCCCTGGCCTGGAACGATTTGTTGTCGTTCCAGAACTTCTGCGCAGCGGCTTCCACCGCCTTGAATTCGTAGGTTGCGTCCATCGGGGCCTGTTTGCGCCGGTCGCGCCGGCTTGTCTTGTGGATTTGCGTGCAGCCTACCGCAGTGCAGCAACAACGCCAACCGTCGGGCCACGCTGAGCGTGTCTTTTGGCATGTGCGACAGTGCCCGCATGGCGTATCCTGCGCGGGTTGCCAAGGGAGGATTCACCATGCGTTTTGCACCACTTGCTGCCGCGATTGCGGCATTTTTTGCCGTACCTGTTTTTGCCCAAACGCCCGCGCCAGCGGTCAGCGTCATTCACTGCGAGCACCTGATCGACGTCGCGCACGGCAAGCTGCTCGGCGCCAGTACCATCGTCGTCGACGGCGATCGCATCAAGCAGGTGCTTGACGGCACGCAGCAACGCGATGGAGCAAACGTCGTCACCGTGACAGGAACGTGCATGCCGGGCCTGATCGATTCGCACACGCACCTGACAGGCGAATTCAGCAAATCCAGCTACAGCGACCAGTTTCGGCTGAATCCGGCGGACTACGCCATCCAGAGCACGGTCTACGCCCGCCGCACCCTGCTCGCCGGTTTCACCACCGTGCGCAACCTGGGCGACGGCAACAACGAATCCATCGCCCTGCGCAATGCGATCAACAAGGGCCTCGTGTCCGGCCCGCGCATCTTCAGCGCCGGGCAATTCATCGGCACCACGGGCGGCCATGCCGACGGCACCGATGGGTACCGCTGGGACCTGCAAGGCGATCCGGGCCCGAAGGAAGGCATCATCAATTCGCCGGAAGGCGCCTGGAAGGCGGTGCGCCAGCATTACAAGGACGGCGCGGACCTGATCAAGATCATGCCTTCCGGCGGCGTGCTGGACGAATCCTCCAGCGCCGACAATCCGCAGATGACGATCCCGGAAATCCAGGCCGTGGTCGCCGCCGCGCATGATTACGGCTTCACCGTGGCCGCGCACGCCCACGGCGCCGAAGGCATCCGCCGCGCCGTCATCGGCGGCGTGGATTCCATCGAACACGGCACCTTCATGAACGACGAGGACATGAAGCTGATGAAGGAACACGGCACCTGGTACGTGCCGACCATCATCGCCGGCCAGTTCGTGATGGGCAAGGCCAAGGAAGGCTGGTATCCGCCGCAGGTCGCGCGCAAGGCAATGGAAGTCGGCCCGATCATCATGGGCACCGCCGGCAAGGCCTACAAGGCTGGAGTCAAGATCGCGTTCGGCACCGATGCCGGCGTGTATCCGCACGGCGAGAACGCCAAGGAATTCGAATACATGGTTCAGGCCGGCATGCCGCCGATGTTCACGATCCAGGCCGCGACCCTGCACGCCGCGCAATTGCTCAAGCACGACAAGGATTTCGGCAGCATCGAGGCCGGCAAATACGCCGACGTCGTCGCCGTACCGGGTAATCCGCTGGACGACATCAAGCTGATGCAAAAGGTCAATTTCGTGATGAAAGCCGGCGTGGTCTACAAAGAAGGCGGACAAGCCGTGGAGGCCGCGATCGACAAATGATCTTGCAACCGCACCCGGAACCGAAGGACTCGATGTAATTTCAGTCCGCTTTTGCTGAATGAGTAGTCAGGCAGGGCCGGCTTCCCGTGGGCGCCGGGTCGAGTTGATGTTTCATCCAACCAGGAGGACAGCCGTGAGCAAGACCTTTGAGGTGAATGTTTACACTGCCGGCAACCCGGGCAGCATCAAGATTCCACCGAATTACAAGTCGAACGCGGGCGGCTCGTCTGCTTCGGTGTCCATTACTCCGGAAAGCCTGATCGCCAATCCTGCGCCACAGTGGCAAGCGACGGCATTGTTATTGGCCAGCGACTCTTTCCTGAATGCAGCCGAGCAAGCGACGCAGGGCGAACATGCAGACAAATTGCGCGCGGCAGGACAGAAGCTGCAGTCGATGGCGGCCGATCTGATCCTGCAGGCCAAACGCTAGACGCACCAGACCGGCCGTGCACGATCGCTAGCGGGCTTTTGGCGCTGCCGGAGACTGCAAGCGCATCGTTATCCAGTCAAACCCGTGCGCCTGCGCACGGGCCTGCACTTGCTTGCGCAAGGTTGTGGCCGCTGCCGCGTCATCGCCGTGTTCCAGCAATTGCACCGCCGCCAGTTGCGCCTCGAGCGCCTTTGCAAGCCAATGGCGCTTGTCGGCACCGCCGGCCAGGGCAAGCAAACCCTCGACCGCCGCCTGTCGATTTGCCATTGCACCGCGCACGCGCAGGACAGCGACATCCACGTCAAACGCGTTCAACCCGATGGTGATGCGACTGCGCAGGGCCTGCGCTCGCGCCATCGCCTTGTCGCGCTCGGCCGACTGGTGCAGCGACTCGTAGCACAAGGCCAACAACGCCTGAGCGTAGGCTTGTGCGGGAACCGAATCGCTGCTCACGAATTTTCCGATCGCATCCTCGAGTCGATCGCGTGCGCTCGTCCAGTGCGCATCGGCCATGTCCAGTTGCGCGTTCACCACTTCGATATCGCCCAGGGTCTTGTCATCGTGCAAGGTGGCGGCGAGGTCGTTGACTTGAGCAAGCCCGGTGCGCGCCTGCCCGACCTGGCCGGCGCTCAAGGCCAGGTTGGCGCACTGGAACCCGACGCTGATGCCGAGTGCCGGATCTGAAATGCGTTTTGCCTCTTGTTCGGCTTGCGTGCAGGCTGCGCGCGCCTGGTCCAGATCGCCGCGCAAACTCAGGCCTTCACTGTAATTCTTCAGGGCAAAACTGTACTGGTAGACCGACCCCGCGTTCTTGAGCAAGGCGATCGCTTCGCGGAATTCATCCAGCACCGCGTCGCTCACGCCATCGTCCATTTGCATGTACGCCAAGGTACTCAACGCGCTGCCTTGGCGTTCGACGTCGCCGGTCATGCGCGCGATTTCCAGCGAATTGCGCGATGCGGTCTGGGCGGCATCGTGATCACCACGTTGCCACAGCAAGAGCATGAGGTTGTCGTACACCGTCGCGCAGCCGCGCTGATCGCCTATGCGCTGATAGATATTGAGTGCGGCCTCATAATCACTGCTCGCGGCCTGCGGTTGATTCAATCGAAAGTTCAAAAGCCCGAGCATCACGTGTGCATTGGCCTCGACGCGCGGATTGGCAACGCGCTGACTCTGCGCCAGCACCAAGTGCAAGGCGGACTGTGCACGTGCGTTCTCGCCCTGCAGGTAGTAGGCCACACCCAGTTGATACGTCGCGAACATGACTTGCGCCTGTTCATCGCGCGCCTGCGCCAGTTGCAACGCGCGTTCGCTGTGTTCGCCCTGCGCTTTCGGATCGCTGCGCGCACTGGCGATCTTTGCCGCTGCAAGCTCGACGCGCGGATCGGTGGAGCTTGCCGGCAAAGCACGCAAGCCATCGAGAACCTTTTGCGCTTCGTCTGCTTTTCCTGCGTCCAGAAAATCGCCGACCATCACCAAAAACAACTCCGGGTTGCGCGGTTCGTTGTCGAGCATTTGTCGATCGAGCTTGAGCGCCTGCTCCCAATCCGCATTCTCCACAGCCACTTCACGCTCGATGCGCAGGCGCTGCTGCAACGGCAATCCCGCACTGTAGGCGCGTGCATTTTCTGCCGCAGCCAGCGCCTTGGCGTCGTAACCAAGCTCCTTCCATGCGCGCGCCAGCAGCCCGTAGGCCGGCGCATAACCGGGATCGAGCACCACGACCTGGAGCAAGGAGTCCTTCGCCCTTGCCGGATCGCTTTTGTGCAAGGCGTCCAGTGCGATACCCATGAGCCGCGCCACGTCCGTGCTCGGCGGCTGCGCGCGATCGACCTGTTTGCGCGATTCGCCGGAAACGGCGGACAAGCCCAGCTTGCCACGCAAGGCATCGCCGGCATTGCGCACCAGCTCCGGCAGATCCGCCAGCGTGCCCGACTCGGTGACCACGGCCAGTGCAGCGCCACTGCGCGCGTCCTGCAATGCCAGGTCCAGGTGCAATTTTTCTTCGCCGGCTCCGGGCGAAACCAGATAGCTGCCACTGAGCACGTACTCGCTGCCGAGGCGCTTGCGCAATATCGCAAGGCTCTTCGGCGCATAGCCGCCCGCCAGTGGCGCAGAAAGCCCGGCGCGCGCAGGACGCACCAGCTCATCCGGCAGCACATGCAAGCGGCCGCCTTGCGCCAGTTGCGTCGCCAGCATCTCGGCCAAAGCCGGCGCCAGCCACGCGCTATCGCTGCGTTGCGACAGATTGTTGAAATCCACGATCGCCACCGAGGAACCCGGCGCGGGCGGTCCGAATGGCCTGCGTTCGCGCAACGCCAGCGACAGCGCCACCACCGCCATCAACAGCACCGCAGCGGTAGCGAGGGCGCCGACGCGATGCCGGCGCAGGAACTTGTAACCGCGATAAGCGAAATTGTCGCGCCGCGCCGAAATGGGATTCCCGGACAGATAGCTGCGCAAGTCTTCGGCGAACGCGGCCACGTTGGGATAGCGCCGTTGCGGATCGTGCTTGAGCGCGGCCAGCACGATGGTGTCGAGGTCGCCGCGCAAGCGCTTTGGCGGCACCGGCGGCTCGGTCAGCCGCAGCCTGCTAGGCGGCGTCGGATCGCTGGCCTCGATGATGTGGCGCATTTCGTCGGGCTGGTTGGCGCCGCGGAAATCGTAGGCGTATTTGTCGGTGAGCAACTGGTACAGCACGCAGCCGAGCGCGTAGATGTCGGTGGCTTCGGTGATGCGTCCGCCGCTGAACTGCTCCGGCGCCGCATAGGCCGGCGTCATCGGGCGCTCGCGCCGCAACTGCGTGAGCGATGCGTCGCCGGTGCTGCTGTCGACCAGCACCTTGGCAATGCCGAAGTCCAGCAGTTTGACCTTGCCATCGGCCGTGACCAGCACGTTGGACGGCTTCAGGTCGCGATGCACGACGTGGTGCTGGTGCGCGAACTCGACCGCCGCGCAGACATCCAGGAACAGCCGGATGCGGTGTTCCAGATCGAGTCCGTTATCGTGGCAGTAGCGCAACAGCGGCGCGCCATCGACATATTCCATCGCGAAATACGGACGGCCATCGGCCGCGATGCCGCCGTCGAGAAGATGCGCGATATTCGGGTGTTGCAGGCGCGCCAGAATCTGGCGCTCGCGCAGGAAACGCGCGAGCACGGCGTCCGAATCCATGCCGCGCTTGATGAGTTTGAGCGCCGCGCGCTGCTCGAATTGGCCATCCGCGCGCTCGGCCAGCCAGACCACGCCCATGCCGCCGTCGCCAAGGGGCTGCACCAGGCGCCAGGGCCCAACCCGTTCGGGCGTGTCAGCGTCGGCTGGCGTCAATGCCGTCGTCGCATCGTTGCCGACATCGCGTGTGCCCACGGCGGCGCCGAGGAAATCCAGCGGGGATTCTTCCGCGTCGAGCATCGACACGACTATTTGCTTGAGGTCGGGATCGGTGCCGCACAGCTCTTCGACCAGCGCGGTGCGGTGATCGCGCGGCGACGCGAACACGCGATCGAAGATGTCCCCTGCGCGCAGCCAGCGTTGGGTATCCACGCCCCGCCTCCGAATCCCGCCCCACCCCAGTGTCCGGACTATAGAAGCCGTCCGGCGGGGTTACAAGCCGCG
>JAFEEK010000458.1 GCA_018241165.1 Pseudomonadota bacterium | reverse complement strand
ACGACTACTACAAGCTCGCGGACGACGACAGCCTTGGCCTGGAACGCGCGGCGACGCTGATCCGGCAGGCGCGCAAGGAATTTGCGAACACCCTGTTGTTCGACGCCGGCGACACCATCCAGGGGACCGCGCTGGCGGACTATCAGGCGCTGGTGAAGAAACCGGCCTGCGACCAGACACTCGCGATCTACAAGGCGATGGATACGCTGCACTACGACGCCGGCACCATCGGCAACCATGAATTCAACTATGGCCTGCCGTTCCTCAGCCAGGTCACCGGAACACCCATGGATGCGACAGGCGTTCCGGTCCAACACTGCAAGGGTCCGGATTATCCCCTCGTGTTGGCAAACGTGTTCAGCGCAAAAACCGGACAGCCGCTGTATGCGCCGTGGAAAATTCTGGATCGCAAAATCCAGGTACGCGCGCCGGATGGATCGATGCGCGAATCGACACTGCACGTCGGCGTGATCGGCTTCACCCCGCCGCCGATCCTGGAGTGGGACAAGCGAAATCTGGAAGGCAAGGTCACCGTGATGGGCGTGGTCGATGCGGCGAGGAAATACGTGCCGCAGGTACGCGCCGCCGGCGCGGACCTCGTCGTTGCCATCGTCCATGGCGGCGTCAACACCTCGCCCTATTCCACCGACATGGAAAACGCCGATTGGTACCTGGCGCAGGTACCCGGCATCGATGTCATGCTCATGGGCCATTCGCATCAGGTCTTTCCCGACCCCCACAATCCAAGGTCACACTACGCACACATGCGCGACGTCGACAACCAACGCGGTTTCGTCAACGGCGTGCCGGCAGTTATGGGTGACTTTTTCGGCAAGGCCATTGGCGTGATCGACCTGCACCTGCGCTACGCCGACGGACATTGGCAAGTCGACAAGGATGCCACCCATGCGGAAGTGCGACTGGTCGAGCCACGCGGCGAAAAGCCTGTCGCGCCGGACATGCAGATAGCACAGATCGTCGCGCCGGAGCATGCCGCCACGATTGCCTATGTGAAGACGCCGATCGGCAACAGCGAAGTTCCGATGACGACGTATTTCGTCGCCGCCGGCGACACCTCGGCGCTGACGCTGGTGAACACGGCGCAACGTGAATATGCGGAAACGTACATAAAGTCCAATTTGCCGCAATTTGCGAACGTGCCGGTGCTGTCCGCGGCCGCTCCGTTCAAGGCCGGCTTTGGCGGACCGAACGACTACACCGACGTGCCCGCCGGACCGCTTGCGATCAACAATGCCGCCGACCTGTACCTGTACCCGAACACGCTCACCGCAGTGAAAATCGATGGCGCCGGCGTCAAGGCGTGGCTGGAGAAGTCAGCGCAGTGGTTCAACCGCATCGATCCACACGATGCGAAACCGCAGGAGCTCGTCAACCGGCGCTTCCCGACCTACAACTTCGATGTGATCCAAAGCGGATTGACCTACGTCATCGACGTGACGAAAGCGGCAGGCGAGCGCATCGGGGACTTGCGCTACAAGGGCGAACCGGTCAAACCGGATCAACCCTTCATCGTCGTGACCAACAACTACCGCGCCAGCGGCGGCGGCGGATTCCCGGGACTCAACGGCAGCAACATCGTGCTGTCCGCACCGGACGCCAACCGCGACGTGCTGATCGACTACGTGCGCTCTGCGCGTGAGATCACCCGCGCGCTTTTCGTCGGCGCGCGCAACTGGCATTTCGCGAAGGTGAAAACCGCCGGCCCCGTGATCTTTACTTCTGCCGCCGGCAAGCTCGACATCGCCCGCGCCGACGGCATCGACAATGTCGCGCAGGTCAAGGACAACGGCGACGGCACGGCGGTGTATGCCGTCGATTTGTCGCAATAAAAATCGTCAGGGATACGCCGTCTGCGTGCCGTCGAAGTTGTTCGCGAATATGCGATCGGCGGTGTACAGCTCGGCGCTGCTGAGCGTCGTGCCACCACTGGCAACCGACGTCGATCCTCCCGCAATCAACACGCGACCGTTCGGCAACAGGTTGGCAGTGTGGTTTTCGCGCCCCACGACCAGGGTGCCGGCATTGAGCCAGGTATCCGAAACCGGGTCGTACAATTGTGCACTGCTCAACGCCGCCGAACCCTGATCGCCGCCCGCGACGAGCACGAGTCCGTTTTGCAGCAAGGTCGCGGTGTGATTCTCGCGCGCGTCGGGCATCGACGCCGCCGGCGTCCAGGTGTTCAGCGCCGGATCGTACAATTCCGCTTTTCCGGTCGGGCCCTGCCCGCCCATCACCAGAACCTTGCCCGACGCCAGCAGCACGGCGGCATGGCCAATCCGAGCGGTCGTAAGCGTACCCGTCGCGGTCCAGGTGCTTGTCGCCGGATCGTAAACATCTGCGCTGTTCAGCGGTTGACCGCTGCTGCCATAGCCGCCAACCACCAATACCTTGCCCGAAGCCAGCAATGTCGCCGTGTGCAAATAGCGCGCGGCATTCATCGCCATGGCTGTCGGGCCCCACGAATTGGCGACCGGATCGTAGACCTCGCAACCGGTCAGCGCCGCACCGCTGGCATTCTGGCCGCCAGCGACAAGCACCTTGCCGGAGTTCAACAAGGTTGCGCTGTGGTTGTAACGCGGCACGACCATCGAGGCCTTCGGAATCCAGCCATTGAGTGCCGGATCGTAGGATTCGACGCTGTTCAGCGCCGCACCTTGATTGTTGTAGCCGCCAATGACGAGTGCCTTGCCCGATGCGAGCGGGCTTGCCGCATGCCAGAAGCGAGCGCCAAGAAAGGCATCGGCGTCAGACCAGGTTTGTGCGGCCGGATCGTACTGCTCGGCGCTGCTCAAATCCCCGCCGTTTCCCGTGTATCCGCCGGCGACCAATACCTTTCCCGACGACAGCGTAACGGCGGTGTGCAATCGTCGCCCTATCGCCAGCGAGTCGGTAAGGCTAAAACCGACCCCGGCCGCCTGCGCACCGTTGGCGCAGGCGACCAGCAACGAAAATACCGACACGCAGAGTCTTGCCATTGCCCGTTTCCCGGCAGCTCGTTGCGTGCGCACCTGCAAGGCACTGTTCATGTCGAGGTTCTCCCCAAGAAATCCGCTTCCGCAGTCAAACGAAAAATCCCCGGAAAAACTATCACTTCACGTGAATCGTGATCTTCTTCGACACCAGCGGCGGATCGAACTGCATGTGCCGGTAGTCGGCGAAATCCAGTTGCAGGGTGTGATCGCCCGGCGCGAGGTGAATAGTGTCCTCGGTCTGCCCCTTGCCGTAGTGCTTGTGGTTGGCGTCGGCCGGAATCGGCGCGTTCATCGGCGGCAGTTCCTTGACATCGATCAGCAGGTGATGATGCCCGGAACCGGACGTGGTATCGGTAGCCGGCGCGACCTTGATGCCCTCGACGCCGAACACGACGTGTACGTCCTGGCCGACCGTGGCGCCGTCCTTGGGTGACACGATGAATACCTTGGCGCCGTGTGGAGCCTTCGGTGGCACGATACCCTGCGCCATGGCCGCAGTGGCAAGCAAGCAGGCGGCGACACCGATGACGATACGCATGACGCTTCTCCATTCGTTGAGTTGCCCCGATAATACGCCGACGGCGCGTGGCAGGCCCGTGCTACACGTTTTTAGCCAAGGGCACCTCGAAAAACTTCGTCATTCCGGCGGAAGCCGGAATCCAGTGACTTTCAACCTCTGAAAATCCAAAGGCGCCGGATCCCGGCTTTCGCCGGGATGACGAGCAAAGAGTACCTTTTAACGGTGTGCCCACATTTGAATTTGATGCCCAAACCCTCCGCTTCGATTCCCTCGACCCTGCGCCGCATCGCGCCCTACCTGCGCGAGCACGGCGGCCGCATTGCCATTTCGCTGGCCCTGCTGATCGTGGCCAAGATCGCCACCATCGGCGTGCCGCTGTCACTCAAGGCCATCGTCGATCACCTGGATCCGCGCATCGCGATGCTGACCGTGCCGATCGCGCTGATTGCCGGCTACGGCATCCTGCGCCTGATCGGAACCTTGTTCGGGCAATTGCGCGACACGATTTTCGAACGCGTAGCGCAGCGCGCGATGCGTACCTCGGGCGTGGAGGCATTTCGCCACCTGCACGCGCTGTCGCTGCGCTTTCACCTGGAACGCCACACCGGCGGTGTCGGCCGCGACATCTCGCGCGGCACGCGCGGCGTGTACAACCTGCTCGGCTGGGTCGTGTTCAACATCCTGCCGACGCTGGTCGAGATCGGTCTGGTCACCGCCTTGCTGCTGCGCGAGCTCGACTGGCGCTACGCCGTGGTCACGCTCGCCACCATGGTGATCTACATCGTGGCCACGATCTGGATCAGCGAATGGCGCACCGCCGGCGTGCGCGCGATGAACGAAGTGGAAAGCCTGTCGAACGCGCGCGCGGTGGACAGCCTGCTCAACTACGAAACGGTGAAGTATTTCGGCAACGAGGAATTCGAGGCGCGCCGCTACGACACCGAATTGCGCCGCTACGAAGACGCCGCGGTGAAAACCGAAAGCTCGCTTGCGGTACTCAACAGCGCGCAGGCGCTGGTGATCGCGGCGGGCCTGACCGCATTGATGGCAATGGCGGCGGCCGGCGTGGTCGCGCACACACTCAGCGTCGGCGATCTGGTTTTGGTCAACACCTTGCTGCTGCAACTGTCGATCCCTCTGAACATGCTCGGCTTCACCTACCGCCAGATCAAGCAGGGCGCGATCGACATGGAACGCATGTTCGCACTGCTTGATGCCAACGCCGAAGTACGCGACGCAGCCGACGCGCAAGCACTGAAAATCGCCGGCGCGCAAGTGCGTTTCGAGAACGTATCGTTCGCCTACGATCCGGATCGGCAGATCCTGCACGACGTGGATTTCACGATTCCATCCGGCAAGACCCTGGCCGTGGTCGGCACCACCGGTGCGGGTAAATCCACCCTGTCGCGCCTGCTGTTCCGCTTTTATGACGTCAGCAACGGGCGCATTCTGATCGACGGTCAGGACATTCGCCGCGTGACGCAAGCATCCTTGCGCGCCGCGATCGGCATCGTGCCGCAGGACACGGTGCTGTTCAACGACACGATCAACTACAACATCGCCTACGGTCGCACCGACGCGACACGCGCGGAAATCGAAGCCGCCGCGAAGGCTGCGCACATCCACGATTTCGTCATGTCGCTGCCGCAAGGCTACGACACCCAGGTCGGCGAACGCGGTTTGAAGTTGTCCGGCGGCGAAAAACAACGCGTCGCGATCGCGCGCACGGTGCTGAAAAATCCGGCCATCCTGGTCTTCGACGAGGCGACCAGCGCACTCGACACGCGCACCGAGAAAATCATCCAGGGCGAGTTGGCCGAGATCGCGCGCGCGCGCACGACCCTGATCATCGCGCATCGGCTTTCCACCATCGTCGATGCGGACGAGATCATCGTGCTCGAACACGGCCGCATCGCCGAGCGTGGCACCCACGCCAGCCTGCTCGCACTCGGCGGGCGTTATGCGGCGCTGTGGACGATGCAGCAGCAGGCGCGCCACGAAACCGCGGCAAGCAACGAAGCAGAGGTCGCGCTGGAAATACCGACCTGAAGCGCACGCCTGCGGCGATTTGAAGTACACTCGCCGCAGCGGTGACCGGGAAAAATTTCCGTGGCGAACGAGAAGTACCTTGCCGTCATCGGCTTGAGCGACGAAGACACCGCTCACCTGCGCCTGCTGTTGCGCAAGGTCGTCGCCGGGCTCGATCAGAACTGGCGTTGGGGCACCGAGGAAAACGCCGATCTGGTGATCGTCAATCCGGCCGAACTCGCCGGACAGATTGCGCGCAATCGCGCCTTCAGCGGCGGTCGCCGCTGCGCAATTTTTGACAACGGCGAAGCGCTGCGCGACGGCGAATTGCGCCTGTCCAGGCCGCTCAAGGCCGACGCGCTGTCAGCAACCCTCAATGGAATCGGTGCCCCGGGAATCGGCCTGGGTCAGCCGGTATCGCGTTCGAATGCGGATTTCTTCAGCGATGACGGCCTGGATCCGGAATTCCAGATCGAAGACGATGACGCAGCGAGCGCGCGCGCCCAGCACCGCGAGGACGCCCCTGCGCCGGGACTGGACGAATTGCTCAAACCCGACAGCGAGGCCAGGAAGCCGCAATTCGCGGTGCCGCTGCGCATCGATGCGGAAACGCGCCTGGAGCGCGGCAGTCGCACGGCATCGGCACGCGGCGATCGCCGCATCGCCGATTCGGTGCGTGGCATGCGCGGGCCAGCCGGCAAGCTCGAAGGCATCAATATCGCGACGGTCGAATCCGACGCGAACGCCACGGCATCGGGCAAACACGCATTGCGCGAATATCTGCACAAGCCGCTGCTGGGCGGGCCGGCGCGGGCAAATCTGGACGGCGTGCCGGAACTGGTGCTCGATCCCAAGGAACGCGTTTTCCATGCTGCAGGCGCATTGACCGCGCTTGCACCCTACTGCAGGGTCGAGCTTGCGCAGTCGATGTGGCGGCCGGTCACGTCCCAGGACCTTGCGCGCCTGCGCGCGCAACAGCCGGCGCGGCCCTACGCGCACCTGCAATGGCTCGATGCGCTTGTGCATGCCGGCGGCCGCCTCGCAGGCCACCTCGATCCCGGCGGCCGCTATCGACTCAAGGGCTCCGCGCTCGCAGCGACGGGCGCGCCGCATCACGATGCGATCGTCAACCGCCTTGCCACGCCTGCCAAACTGAACGAGATCGCGTCGGACAGCAGCGCGCCAATGGCAGCGGTCTTTGACCTCGTCAGTGCTTATGCCGCGATTGGCCTGATCGACGTCGAAGGACGCCTGTCCCGAAACGCGCCGCCGCCCAAATCCGGGTTGTTCTCGCGCCTGCGCAATCCGTTCGGCAAGAACTGACGCCGCCCGCCGCTTGACCCATGGCCGGAATCGGCGACAATTCGCGATTCGCGGCGCAGATCACGCCATGCCGCGGCCATCGAACCAGGGGAAGAACATGGCAAGACGCCTGACCATACAAGGCGCAAGCGATGAAGACGCCGCGCACCTGCGCAACATGCTGGGCCAAGCCGCGTCGAAACTGTCCAGTCCTTGGCGGATTGAATCCGGCGACGATGCCGAGTTGCTGATCCTGGATGTCGACACCGTCTACGGCCACATGGATTGGTTGCGTGCGCACAACTCGCGCCTGGTCGCGGTGCTCACCGCGCATTCCCAGGGCGATGAGTACGAATTGGTATTGCACAAGCCACTG
>JAFEEK010000457.1 GCA_018241165.1 Pseudomonadota bacterium | reverse complement strand
AGAACCATCTGGCGTTCAACGACGTGGAACTGTCGGTCAAGAACGTGATGGAGCAGATGAGCCTGGCGCTGTCCAGCGGCGAGCGCATCGAGATTCGCGGCTTCGGCAGTTTCTCGCTGCATTTCCGTCCGCCGCGCATGGGACGCAATCCCAAGACCGGTTCCGCGGTCGCACTTCCGGGCAAGCACGTGCCGCACTTCAAGCCCGGCAAGGAATTGCGCGAGCGCGTCAACACCACCGTACGCCGGTCGGCCTGAGTTCCCCGCGATCATGAGTGGCCTGCCGCCGATGCTGCTTCCGGCGCTCGTTTTTTTGTTGCCGCTGGCTGCGCTGTCCGGCTGGTTTTACGGCCGTCGCAGCAGTGAACGCTCGCGTCGCGCCGGCGTCAGCGAATTGTCGTCGAGTTATTTCCGCGGCCTGAACTACCTGCTCAACGAGCAGCCCGACAAGGCGATCGAGGTTTTCCTCAAGCTCGCCGAATTCAACCGCGACACGGTGGAAACGCATCTCGCGCTGGGCAACCTGTTCCGGCGCCGCGGCGAAGTCGATCGCGCCATCCGCGTGCACCAGCACCTGATCGCGCGGCCGAACCTCAACAACGAGGAAAAAACCGTCGCCTTGCTGGAACTCGGCGAGGACTACATGCGCGCCGGGCTGCTCGATCGCGCCGAAACCCTGTTCAGCGATCTGGTGGCGATGGACGCGCATGTGCCGTCCGCCTTGCGTCACCTGATCAGCATCTACCAGCACGAAAAGGATTGGAACAAGGCCATCGACCATGCGCGCCGGATGGAAAAAATCACCGGCGAATCCGAAGGCCCGATCATCGCGCAGTTCCATTGCGAACTGTCCGAGCAGGCGCGCGCGGTGCGCGATTTCGCCGCGGCGCACGCGCACCTGGAAAACGCCTTTGTCTGCCAACCCGAATGCGTGCGTGCCTACATCGTGCTGGGTCACCTTGAGATGCAGCAGGGCAACCTCGAAGCCGCAGCACAGGCATTCGAACGCGTCGCCACGCTCGACGTGGACTTCGTTCCCGAGGTGCTCACGCCGCTGCTCGATTGCTACGCGCGCCTGGGCCAGATGCAGCGTGCCGAACGCTTCCTGGTCGACATCATCGAACGCTCGCAGGGCGTTTCGCCGGTGATCGCGCTGGCCAAACTCTACGCGAACACGCAGGGCGAGGCCGCGGCCGTGGAATTCCTCACCCGCCAGTTGCGCCAGCGCCCATCCGTGCGTGGCCTGATGACCCTGATCAGCGCATCGCTGGACGCCTCGCGCGGCGAAGCGCGCGAGACGCTGCTGATCTTGCAGGATCTGACCCGCAAGCTGATCGAAGGCCAGGCCATGTACCGCTGCAGCAAATGCGGCTTCGGCGCCAAGGCGCACCATTGGCAGTGCCCGAGTTGCAAGACGTGGAATTCGGTAAGGCCGATCCACGGTGTAGCGGGGGAGTAATTGCGCATGTTCTGGTTCGCCGAACCATGGAGCCTGCGTTACGCGCTCTGGATGGCTGCGAGTTTCGCGATTTCCGCGCTGGTTGCGTGGGCGGCGATCCGCTACGCGCGGCACCGCGAATTGATCGATCTGCCGGGGCAACGGCGTTCGCACGCCGTGCCGACGCCGCGTGGCGCCGGCATCGGCATCGTCGTCGCGGTGCTGGCGTCGATACTCGCGCTGGCGCATGCAGTGCCGGCGGCGGAATCGGGATTGCGCCTGTGCCTGCCGATCGCGCTCGTCGCGGCAATCGGCTGGATCGACGATCACCGCCCGCTGCCGGTATTGTTGCGTCTGGGCGTGCACTGCCTGGCTGTGGCGATCTTCCTGAAGCCGCTGTTGGTTGCGCTATTCCATCTGACCGCGTCGGCGCCGTGGCTGGAGACGACGTTCTGGCAAAGCGCGGGCATTATCGCCTTGCTTGGCTTCGTCTGTGTGTGGTCGATCAACCTGCACAACTTCATGGACGGTATCGACGGCATTCTCGCCATGCAGGCGATTTTCGTGCTGATCGCCATGGCGGTGCTGTGCCAGCGCTATGCGATCAATGTCCACGCGTTCCAGATCGCACTGTGGGCGGCGGCGGTGGCGGGTTTCCTGCTGTTCAATTTTCCGCGGGCGCGGGCATTCATGGGCGACGTCGGCAGCGGCAGCGTCGGGCTTTTGATCGCGATCGCCGCGATCTGGCAGAATTCCTCGCCGTACACCGCCGCGTGCAGTGGTGTCGTCGCCGCATCGGCGTTCGTGGCGGACGCGAGTTGCACGCTGTTGTCGCGTATGCTGTGCGGGCGCCGCTGGTATCGGCCGCATCGCGAACATCTGTACCAGTGGATGACGCGTACCGGCATGTCGCATGTGCGGGTGGCGGCCTGGTACATGGGATGGAACCTTCTGGTCGTCGTGCCCGTGCTGTACTGGATGAACCTGCGCCCGTACGGTGCGCCGCCGAAAGCCGGAACGGCTGCCGCCGTCGGTATCTATGTCGCGGCGCTGATCGTGTGGATTTGTGGAAAACGCTGGTGTTTATACAAAGTGAAATCGGGTAGTCGACATGGGTTTGCGTAGGCTGACCGCCGCCATCCATCCGCGCCTGGCCGTCGTCCTGCACGACCTGGCCATGGTCTGGATTGCCTGGACCGCGGCGAACTGGCTGCGCTTCAGCTTCGAGTCGGTCATGCCGAGCGTGTGGCGGCTCGCGCCGGATACGGCCATCGTGCTGCTGGTGCAAGGCACGATCTTGTGGTGGACGGGCTTGTACAAGGGTCTGTGGCGTTTCGCCAGCCTGCCGGATTTGTGGAACATCCTGCGCGCGGCCGTGGTCGGTGCGCTGGCCATCGCCATTGCGTTGTTCCTGTACGACCGTCTCGAATCGGTGCCGCGCAGCGTGCTGTTCATCTATCCGGTGATCCTGTCGGTATTGCTCGGCACGCCGCGCCTGGCCTGGCGCTACTGGAAGGACAGCCGCTTCGAATTGCTCGCGCGCGTGCCCGCGCGGCGCGTGCTGGTGCTCGGCGCCGGCAGAGCCGGCGACGCGTTGTTGCGCGAACTGGCGCACGAAGGCCGCTATCGTCCGGTTGGCCTGCTCGACGACAAGGCATCCTTGCGCGGCGCGCGCGTGCAGGGCGTGCCGGTACTCGGCAAACTGGATCGACTGCCCGAACTGGCGCGCGAATCGGCGGCGGAGATGCTGCTGATCGCGATGCCGTCGGCAACCACGGCGCAGATGCGCCGCGTCGTGGGATTGTGCGAAGAAACCGGATTGCCATTCCGCACCGTGCCGCGCCTGCAGGATGTCGTGGCCGGACGCATGGGCTTCAGCCAACTCAAGGAAGTGGCGATCGAAGACTTGCTCGGACGCGATCCGGTGCAACTGGACTGGGATGCGATGCGCTGCGGATTTTCCGGCCAGCGCGTGCTGATCACCGGCGGCGGTGGCTCGATCGGCTCGGAATTGTGCCGGCAGGTGGCGCGCCTGGGCGTCGAGTCGCTCGCGATCCTGGAATTGTCCGAATTCAACCTGTATCGCATCGAGCAGGAACTGCGCCGCGAATTTCCCGATTTGCTCGTCGACGCGACGCTGGGCGATTGCGGCGATGCGGTGGCCTGCGAGCGTCTGTTCTCGCGCACGCGGCCGCAGGTCGTGTTGCATGCGGCCGCGTTCAAGCACGTTCCACTGCTGCAAAACCAGGTGCGCGAAGCGTTCCGCAACAACGTGCTCGGCACGCAAACCGTGGCGCAGGCGGCGGATCGCCACGGCGTGAACTGCTTCGTGCTGATCTCCACCGACAAGGCGGTCAACCCGACCAGCGTGATGGGTGCGTGCAAGCGCGCCGCCGAAATCTACTGCCAGAATTTCGCCGCGCATTCGGCGACGCGTTTCGTCACCGTGCGCTTCGGCAATGTGCTCGACTCGGCCGGCAGCGTCGTGCCGCTGTTCCGCGAACAGATCCGCAATGGCGGGCCGGTCACGGTGACGCATCCGGAGATCACGCGCTATTTCATGACCATTCCCGAGGCCTGCCAGCTCATCCTGCAGGCCGGTGTGCTGGGCAAGGGCGGCGAGATCTTTGCGCTGGACATGGGCGAGCCGGTGAAGATCAGCTACCTCGCCGAACAGATGATCCGGCTCGCCGGAAAAGTGCCGGAGCGCGACGTCGCCATCGCCTACACCGGCCTGCGCCCCGGCGAAAAATTGTTCGAGGAACTCTTCCACGAACTCGAGGACTACCAGGCCACGGCGCACGCCAAGATTTTCCTCAGTGCGCCGCGCAGCATGTCCTGGGAATTGTTGAACGCGCAACTGCGCCAGGCCGCGCGAGCCGTGCGCGATTACGACGAGGACGCCTTGCGCGCCTGCCTGACCACATTGTTGCCGGATTTTTCCTGGCGCGACGCGGCCGAATCGGCCGAGATCGTGCCGATCGTGCGCCATGCTGAAGGAGCCTGAATGAACGCACCGCTGCGCAAAGTCGTGTTTCCCGTGGCCGGACTCGGCACGCGCTTCCTGCCTGCGTCGAAAGTCGTGGCCAAGGAAATGCTGCCGGTGCTGGACAAGCCGTTGATCCAGTACGCGGTCGATGAAGCGGTGGATGCCGGCGCCGACACGCTGGTCTTCATCACCAGCCGTTACAAGCATTCGATCGCGGACTATTTCGATACCGCGTATGAGCTGGAACAAAAGCTCGAGCGCAGCGGCAAGAAGGAACTGCTCGCCGCAGTGCGCAACGTGGTCCCGAAGCACGTGCGCTGCGTTTACGTGACCCAGTCCGAGGCACTGGGCCTGGGCCATGCCGTGTTGTGCGCGAAACCTGTTGTCGGCGACGAACCCTTCGGCGTGATCCTGCCCGACGATTTGATTTGGAACCGGAATGTCGGCGCCTTGCGCCAGATGGCGCAGTTCGCACCGAGCCGCGACGCCGGCGTCATCGCGGTCGAGGAAGTGCCGCACGATGAAACGCACAAATACGGCATCGTCGACGCCGAGAAAACCGATGGCCGCGCCGCGCGCGTGCGTCATGTCGTGGAAAAACCCAAACCCGAAGTCGCGCCGTCGAATCTCGCCATCGTCGGGCGTTATGTGCTGCCGGGGAAGATCTTCGAACTGCTGGAAAAAACCACGCCCGGTGCGGGTGGCGAGATCCAGCTCACCGATGCGATTGCCGCGCTGTTGCGCGATGGCGACGTGTACGCCTATCGCTTCGATGGCACGCGTTTCGATTGCGGCGGCAAGGCCGGCTTGGTCCGGGCCACGCTGCACTTCGCCATGCGCGATCCGGCGCTCGCGGATATCGCCCGCGCGGCGGTAGCTGAAGCCGCTCAGCCGAACTGACCGGCCCAGAACCAGCCGGCGACGGCGACTGCCACGCCGAGCAGGCAGGTGATGAGTCCGGCGATGCGACTGGCATTGCCGATGCGTACGGCTTGCTCGCCTTCGCGCACGGGCGTGTCGCGCAGCACACGCGCGTCGTTCGCCGGATAGCGGCGGTCGCGCACGATGCGGCGACCGCGCAACAGCAGGTGCCGCCCGAGCAGCAACAGGCACACCGTCATCGCGATCACGCAGATGGAAATCAGGCGTCCGACCGATCGCACCAGATCGGTCGTGTTCATGCGCAGCGCCGCATGTTGCAGCCAATGGTCGAAAGCGAAGTACGCCGCGATCAAGACGATCGCGGCGATCGCAAGGATGATCGCGACGCGGCGGCGCTGGGCGGGATCGGCAGGCTGGATCTGCGGCATGCGCGCAGCATAGCGGATTGGAACGCGCGGGCGATACGGTATGCTTGGTGCATCGATCTTGAACGGAGCAGGGCATGCGCGCGGCAGTATTGTTGATCCTGTTCGGATTGCTCGCGGCATGCCAGACCATGCCGGGCCGCAGTGTTGCTACGGCAGGCGTCGCGCCGGCGCGGCTCGATGCCGCGCTCGCCGGCGACTGGGACAACCACGAACAGACCAAGCAGGCAGCGGCGGTTTCGACGCCGCATGTGCGCGAGACGTTGCGTCTGGCGGATCAACGGCGCGATGGCAGCCTGTGGTTCTGGCGCCTGCAATCGACGGATGCGAAAAAGGTGTCGACGAGCGCGCTGTGGCTTGTCCTCGTTACCGCCTCCGACAACGGCAACCGCGTGACGCTGACGCCGTATCGCGCGCTCGATCCAGCGGCCGCGAATGAAATGTTCGACGGCAAGCGCAAATTTCATTTCGATGCCGCGCAGTGGGCGGAACTCGCCCCGTGCGCGCAAACCGGCGCATGGAAAGATGCGCAATTCCAGGCGCAGGCCGATGCCGCCGCGTGCAGCGCGTTGTTGCCGGGATTGGGCGAATCTGCAGCGCTGCTGCCATTGCGGATTGCGCTTGGTGGCGACATGTTGCACACGGCCACGTTCGCCGATCAGGCGCGTGGCGCCGACGCACGGATCGAAACGCGGCGCGTGCGCTGGTTCTCCGGCTGGGCCGCGATCAATGGCGGCGGGCCGAAGGCGCGTGCCGGCAATCAGGACTGGCACATGCAGAAAGATCTGCGCCTTTCCAGCGAAGGCGGTCGCGTCGAACTGCGCTGGCGCGACGGTGCGGCCAGCGGTTGGTCGCTGGAACTGGAGCGCGTCACCTATGCCGAACGCAAACTGCATGTGCTGCAATTGAACGTGATCGACGACGCCAGTGGGCAGACGATCGATTACGTCTGGGCCGATCCGAAAGCGCAGGCGATCGGTTTCAACCTTGGCTGGTTGCAGGCGGGATTGACCGAGCAAGCCGCGCAATAGATTCAGTGCAGATCGCGCAGGTCGTCAGGCAGGACGTAATCCGGATACTTTTTGCGGAATTCGTCGAGGCTGCGCAGCGCCGCCGCGCGCTGGTTGTCGCGCAGCAGCAGGCGGATATTCGCCAGCCAATGCTCCGGATACAGCGAGACATTGCGATCCGCCGTGGCCGGCGCGGCCAGCGTCTGCATTGGCGCAGCAGCGGATTCCATTTCCACCGGTTGCTGTGCGCGCATCGCAGTGGCGGCAGCCGGCGCCGGCGGCGCTGGTTTCGCTTCAACAGCGGCCGGTGGTGGCGTGGGTTCGCGCAGCGTTCTCGCCGGTGCCGGGAACGCGCGCGGTGCGGATCGCGATGCGGCATTTTCCACTTTTTGCAAATCGTGTGGCGCGGCTTTTGCGGCAGGAGCGGGTGACGGTGGCGGCGTTTCCATCGCGGGCTTGGCAAGCGCCGTGGGCGCAGGTGTGGGCCCGGTCGCCGGTGGCGCGGGAGTGGCCACGGGTTCGATCGGGGGCACGCTTGCGGGGCGCTGCCAGAGCTGCGGCCCCAGCCGGAACGCGAAGCCGACTGCGAGCGCGACCACGGCGGCGGCGCTGAGTACCGGCAACCAACGGCGCTGCCGCGCAGCCGAAATCGGTATCGTCGCCGCGACGGCGCGCCGGGCCATTGCCTGCACGGCGGAGTCCAGCCGCGCATCGGGTTCGGCCTGCGGCAGCTTCCGGTAGAGCTCGTCCATGCGCGTGTCGCCGCCGTCGAGAAACGCCTCAAAGTCACGTTCGAATTTTGGGTTGCCAGTATTCATTCGGCGAGCCTTTCGCGGATTTTCGCGAATGCATAGCGCAAGCGCGACTTCACGGTTTCCTGCCCGGTTCCGGTCAGTTGCGCGATCTCGGCGAGTCCGAGTCCGGATTCCATGCGCAGCACAAAGGCCTCGCGTTGTTCTGCGGGCAGCGCATCCAGTGCGATCTGCAAACGCCGGCGTTCCTCGAAATCGCTCAGCGCATGGTCGGGGCGTTCGGATTCCGGCGCATCCAGTTCGCGCAGCACGGTTTCGGTTTCCTCGACACTGGCTTGCGGGCGCCCGCGCCGAAAGTGATCCACCACGAGGTTATGTGCGATCTGCAACAACCATGTGGTGAATTTCGCCTCCACGCGATAACGCTCGCGTGCAGCGATCAACCGGCTCCAGGTTTCCTGGAACAGTTCGTCGGCCACGGCACGGTCCGCCACGCTGCGCAGGATGTAGCGGTACAACATGCCGCGGCTGCGCGCGTAGAGCGTGTCGAAAGCGCGCAGGTCGCCGCGCGCATAGGCCTGCATCAGCTTTTCGTCCGGATAGGCAGCATCCATCATGGAAACGTCGTCGGGCGGCTTACGGGGTCAGGCGTCGCGCATCACCATTAAACGAATTTCGGTCATGTCTTCGATCGCATAGCGTATGCCTTCGCGACCCAGGCCCGAATCCTTGACCCCGCCATACGGCATGTTGTCGACGCGGAAGCTTGGCACATCGCCGATCACCACGCCGCCGACATCGAGTTCGTCCCAGGCGCGCATCGCCTTGCGCATGTCGAACGTGAACACACCGGCTTGCAGGCCGAATTCGGAATCGTTGACGACACGAATCGCATCGTCGAAATCCCTATACGGTTGCAGGATTGCCACCGGCCCGAACGCTTCCATGCAGCTGATTTTCTGACGCGGCTCGACGTTTTCCAGCACGGTCGCTTCAAGCATTGCGCCCGTGCGCTTGCCGCCACACAGGATTTTCGCACCAGCTTTCACGGCTTCGGCGATCCAGTCATCGAGTCGCCTGGCTTCTTTTTCGTCGATCATCGGCCCGATGAAGGTTTTCTCGTCCTTGGGGTCGCCGGCGACGAGTTTTTTCGTCGCCGCGACGAAGGCGTCGCGGAAGCGATCATAAAAGTCTTCCTGCACCAGAATGCGCTGTACGCCGATGCAACTCTGGCCGGACTGGTAGAACGCGCCGAAGCACATGCGCTCGACGACGAAATCCAGGCGCTCGGCCTGATCGGAGTCGACGATAGCCGCGGCATTGCCGCCGAGTTCCAGCACGACTTTCTTTTTGCCGGAACGCGCTTTCAGATCCCAACCGACCGCAGGCGAGCCGGTGAACGAGAGCAGCTTGAAACGCTCGTCGGTGGTGAACAGGTCCGCGCCGTCGCGGTGCGCTGGCAGGATCGAGAATGCACCGGGCGGCAGATCGGTTTCGGCCAGCACTTCGCCGATGATCAACGCACCGATCGGCGTGCGACTCGCCGGCTTCAATACAAACGGGCAGCCGACAGCGAGCGCCGGCGCGACCTTGTGCGCGGCCAGATTCAGCGGAAAGTTGAACGG